>JARCRR010000193.1 GCA_029850565.1 Gallionella sp.
CTTCTGCATCGTTTTTTGAACCCGAGGTGCTTAGCTCCATCTTGCGCAGGCAACTAAAAGGTATTTCAAAAAATTCAGATTCCGTCATTCCGGCGCATGCCGGAATCCAGTGTTTTAAATCAACTGGACACCGGCCTTCGCCGGTGCGACGAATTATCAGAGATGCACTAAAGAGATTGCATAGTTTCGCCACTGGGGAAGTGGTTTGACACACAACGTGGCGGCGCGCAGACTGCCGCGCATTCGCAAAACACGCACAGGAGAAAAAGATGTCCAAGAAACGGTTCCATTGCCAGGCGGTCACCCATGCAGGCATCAAAAGTGTCAGCATCACCGATGAAGAACATCACTTCTGCCTAACGTTGGAAGACGCAGCGAACAGACTCACCTTCCTCACCCAAGCCATCGCCGTCGGCAAATATCCCATCGCCATGGAACTGGTGAACTCCTGCGCCAAATTGATGACCGGCCCCACTGTGAAATATCACGTCACACAGCACGACGCCGAGAAATTCCTCCACTCACTGGATAAAGCACTGCACCATTGAAAATGAAGGCACGGAAAGAACGAAAGCCTCGCAGAGATGCGAGGCTTTTTGTTTGAGCGGGGCGGCTGTGAATGTTACCCTCCGCAGAATTCAAAACACGTAGACACCCATGTTCGAACAAACCTTCAGAAACATCGACGACGTCCTGCGCAAAGAAGCGGGCTGCGCCAGCGAACTCGACTACACCGAGCAATCTTCTTGGCTGCTGTTCCTTAAATATCTCGACGCACTGGAACACAGCAAAGCCATGGAAGCCGAGCTGGAAGGCAAGAAATACACCTACCTGATCGACCCGCCCTACCGCTGGGAAACATGGGCCGCACCTAAAGGGAAAGACGGCAAGATCGACCACAACGCCGCGATGACAGGCGACGACCTGCGCGACTTCGTCAACCAGACGCTGTTCCCCTACCTGCACCGCTTCAAAGAAAAAGCAGCCAACTCCAAAACGTTGGAATACAAAATCGGTGAAATTTTCGGCGAGATCAAAAACAGAATCCAAAGCGGCTACAACCTGCGCGACATCATCGACCACATCGACGAACTGCGCTTCGGCTCGCAAGTGGAAAAGCACGAACTCTCGCACCTGTACGAAGCCAAGATCAAAAACATGGGCAACGCCGGGCGCAACGGCGGCGAGTACTACACCCCGCGCCCGCTCATTCGCGCCATGGTGCAAGTGGTCAACCCCAAAATCGGAGAAACCATTTACGACGGTGCCTGCGGCAGCGCGGGCTTCTTGTGCGAAGCATTCGATTATTTGAGAACGAAGCCGCACCTCACCACGCGCGACCTCAAGACCCTGCAAGAAGCCACCTTCTACGGCATCGAAAAGAAAAGCCTCGCCTACGTCATCGCGATCATGAACATGATCCTGCACGGCATCGAAGCGCCCAACATCGCCCACACCAACACCCTCGGCGTGAACCTCGCCGACGTGCAGGACAAGGATCGCTTCGACATCGTCCTCGCCAACCCGCCCTTCGGCGGCAAGGAACGCAAGGAAGTGCAGCAAAACTTCCCCATCAAGACCGGCGAAACCGCCTTCCTGTTCTTGCAGCATTTCATCAAGTTTTTAAAAGCAGGCGGGCGCGGCGCCATCGTCATCAAGAACACGTTCTTGAGCAACACCGACAACGCCTCGGTGAGCCTGCGCAAACACCTGCTGGAAAGCTGCAATCTGCACACCGTGCTCGATTGCCCCGGCGGCACCTTCCAGGGCGCGGGTGTGAAAACCGTGGTGCTGTTTTTTGAGAAAGGCGCACCCACGCGCAAGGTCTGGTACTACCAGCTCGCTCCCGGCCGCAACATGGGCAAGACCAACCCGCTCAACGATGCCGACCTCGCCGAATTCATCGCGCTGCAAAAGACCTTTGCTGACTCGTCCAAGAGCTGGAGCGTGGATGCGGCGAGCATCGACCCCGCAACATTTGATTTGTCGGTGAAGAATCCGAACGGCAACGAGGCCGTGGTGCATCGCAGTCCGCAGGACATCATGGACGAGATCGCTGCGCTGGATTCGGAGAGCGCGGCAGTGCTGGCGAGTATCAAGGCATTGCTGTGAAAGCAGGCTGGCAAACAAAGACGCTTGGGGAAATCTGCGACATTGAGCGCGGAGGCTCCCCACGTCCCATCCAAAATTTCGTTACCACGGACACGAACGGCATCAACTGGATCAAGATTGGTGACGCAACTGCGAGTGGAAAATACATCTACAAAACTGAAGAGAAAATAAAGCCTGAGGGAGCCAAGCGATCACGTATGGTTTATGAAGGCGATTTCATTTTGTCGAACTCAATGAGCTTTGGTCGGCCTTACATCATGAGAACCACTGGCTGTATTCATGACGGATGGCTCGTATTGCATCAGCCGAAGGTTGACCCTGACTATCTGTATTACGTTCTAGGTTCTGATTTGGTTTTTGACCAATTTGACCGACTTGCGTCTGGCAGCACAGTTAGGAATCTAAATATTGGTTTGGCGAAGTCTGTTGAAATTCCCTACCCTCCGCTCCCCGAACAGCAGCGCATCGTCGGCATTCTCGACGATGCGTTTGACGGCATCGCCACCGCCAAAGCCACCGCCGAACAGAACCTGCAAAACGCCCGCGCCCTGTTCGAAAGCCACCTGCAATTCGTTTTCACTCAGCGCGGCGAGGGGTGGGTGGAAAAACAGCTTGGCGATGTATTCACGACTGCCACCGGGACAACTCCACCGAAGAACAACGCTGATTTCTACGGCGACTTCATGCCCCTTGTTAAGCCTCCGGAACTTTGCGACGCGCCAATCGATTCCGCACCTGACGGTCTTTCGAAAGCTGGCGCAGCAGTTGCCCGTATGCTTCCCGAAAAATCTATCTTGGTTTCGTGCATCGGCAATTTGGGGAAAATCGGACTGAACAATGTTCCCGTTGCGTTCAACCAACAAATTAACGCCATCCTGCCGGACGAAAACCAAGCAATTCCAGAGTTCATGTTTTTCCAATCGCTCGCACCTGTGTTCAAAGAGCAGTTGGAGTCGTTGGCATCGGGAACGACCGTGCCCATCGTCAACAAGTCGAAATTCAATAGCATGCGAATTGTTTTGCCACCATTGCCAATTCAGAAGCCAGTAGTCGCACAGTTCAATGCCCTTCACGAAGAAACCCAGCGCCTCGAATCCCTCTACCAGCGCAAGCTCGCCGCCCTAGACGAGCTGAAGAAGTCGCTGCTGCATCAGGCGTTCAGCGGGGCGCTGTGACATTGGCGATGGGTTCAGACCATATCGAGGATTTCCTCGATATGGTTCAAGTGATTAAAAACGATCATTTTTTGAACATATCGACGGTGACGTGATAAGAAATAGAGGATTTTTATACATGTCGTAACTGACGTGTTAAGCTATTCGCGATTTCTTATCACGTTCCTGTAGGGGGAGGCATGACCGAACTGGATATTCCCAGCCCCGCCAGCCTTGAGGTCAAGGCGGTCTGGCAGAGCTTGGCCGAGGCGCACCGTCATTTGGCGGAGCTGAAGGGCTTGTGCGAGTCGCTGCCTAACCGCGCCATCTTGCTGGATACGCTTGCCATTCAGGAGGCGAAAGACAGTTCCGAGATCGAGAACATCATCACCACGCATGACGAGCTATACGCTTACGACCAAAGCGGCTCGGCTACACCTGCAGCCAAGGAGGTGCAAAACTACATCGCCGCTTTGAAGGTGGGGTTTACCGATGTGGTGAATTCCGGCTTGATCCGCATGAGTACGATTTTGCGGGTGCAGGAAGAGGTCGAGCAGAACAATGCCGGGTTCAGGAAGGTGCCGGGGACGGTGCTGAAGAATCAGACCACGGGCGCGGTGGTGTATGAGCCGCCGCAAGATGCCGTGCAGATCGAAAAGCTGATGACGCAACTGGTGGACTTCATTCACGCGGATGATGAGCTCGACCCCTTGCTGAGGATGGCAATCGCGCACCATCAGTTCGAGAGCATCCACCCGTTTTACGATGGCAATGGCCGCACCGGGCGCATCTTGAATTTGTTGATGCTGCAACGCGATGGCTTGATGGATTTGCCTGTGTTGTATTTAAGCCGGTACATCACGGCGACCAAGGATCAGTATTACCGCTTGCTGCAATCGACGCGCGAAACGCATAACTGGACGGACTGGTGCGTCTATATCGTGAAAGGCGTGGCGATCACCGCCAAGAGCGAGATCAGGTTGATCAAGAATCTGCGTGAGCTGATGCAGACAACCAAGCATAGGCTGCGCGGGGAGCTACCCAGAATCTACAGCCAGGAGTTGCTAAACAATCTGTTCCGTTACCCCTATACCAAGATCGAGTTCGTGGAAAAGGACTTGAGCGTTTCACGGATCACGGCGGCCAAGCATCTGGATGCGCTGGTGGCAAACGGCTTTGTAGAAAAGAAGAAGATCGGGCGCACGAACTTTTATATCAACCGCCCTTTGTTTAACCTTTTGACGCAGATCAGCCTGAACGATGAATGAAGCCGAAACCCGCGCCGAACACATAGACCCCTCGCTGAAAGCAGCAGGCTGGGGCGTGGTCGAGGGCAGCCGGGTGATGCGCGAATACCGCATCACCGAGGGGCGCTTGCAGGGCGCGGGGCAACGCAGCAAGCCGGAGATTGCGGACTATGTGCTGGTGTATCGCAACCACAAGCTGGCCGTGGTGGAGGCGAAGCGCTGGGATTTGCCTTACACAGAAGGGCTGGCACAGGCGAAGACTTATGCGAGCAAGTTGCGCGCACGGTTCGGTTATGCCACCAACGGGCAGCGTATCTACAGCGTAGATATGCAGAGCGGCACGGAAGGCGAGATCAATGCCTATCCTTCGCCGCAAGAGTTGTGGAACCAAACCTTTGTCGAGTCGAACGATTGGCGCGAGCGTTTTGCTGCCGTGCCGTTCGAGGACAAGGGCGGCATGTGGGGTTCGCGCTACTACCAAGACAGTGCGATCAACGCGGTGCTGGAAGCGATTGCCGACGACCAGCAGCGCATTCTGCTGACGCTGGCGACGGGAACGGGCAAGACGTTCATCGCGTTTCAGTTGGCGTGGAAGCTGTTCAAGTCGCGCTGGAATTTGAATCGCGATGCGGCGCGCCAGCCGCGCATTCTGTTTCTTGCCGACCGCAATATTCTGGCGGATCAGGCTTACAACTCGTTCTCGGCTTTTCCCGAAGATGCGTTGGTACGCATTGCGCCGGATGACATCCGCAAGAAGGGGCGCGTACCTAAGAACGGCAGCGTGTTCTTCACCATCTTCCAGACCTTCATGTCCGGGCCGCCGAAAGACGGCCATCCTTCGCCATACTTTGGCGAGTACCCACCCGACTTTTTCGATTTCATCATCATCGACGAATGCCATCGCGGAGGGGCGAATGACGAAAGTACTTGGCGCGGCATCCTCGAATACTTCGCGCCAGCAGTGCAGCTTGGCCTGACCGCTACGCCCAAGCGCAAAGACAACGTGAATACCTACGAGTATTTCGGCGAGCCGGTGTATGTGTATTCGCTGAAGGAGGGTATCAACGACGGTTTCCTCACACCGTTCCGCGTGAAGCAATACGCGACCACGCTGGACGAGTACCGCTACACCTCGGACGATAATTTGATCGAGGGCGAGATCGAGGCGGGCAAGCTGTACGAGGAAAAGGATTTCAATCGAACGATTGAGATCGAAGCACGCGAACGTTATCGCGTGAAGTTGTTTATGGAGGCTATCAATCAGCGTGAGAAGAGTTTGGTGTTCTGTGCCAATCAGGCGCATGCCGCGTTGGTGCGCGATTTGATCAACCAAGTGAAAACGGACAGTACCGATCCGAACTATTGCGTGCGTGTGACGGCGAATGACGGCGAGCGCGGTGAGCAATATCTGCGCGAGTTTCAAGATAACGAGAAGAGTATTCCGACTGTACTCACCACTTCACAAAAACTGTCCACCGGCGTGGATGCACGCAACGTGCGCAACATCGTGCTGATGCGTCCGATCAACTCGATGATCGAGTTCAAGCAGATTATCGGGCGCGGTACGCGACTGTATGACGGCAAGGATTACTTCACGATTTATGATTTTGTGAAGGCGCATCAACTGTTCAACGACAAGGATTGGGATGGCGAGGCGGAGGTGAGTGAGGGTGGTGACACAGCTTTTCCTCCGATCACACCCCGAACCCCGCCTGAAGCCAAACAGCCTCGCCCAGAATACGAGAGCAAACCCAAGGTGCGGGTGAAGTTGCGCGACGGCAAAGAGCGCACGCTTCAGCATATTTCGGTGACGACCTTCTGGGGGCCGGACGGCAAGCCAATTTCGTCGGCTGAATTTATGACGGTGTTGTTCGGCCAGTTGCCGGAGTTTTTCAAAGATGAAGACGAGTTGCGCGCGCTGTGGAGTTTGCCGGACACGCGCAAGAAGTTGCTGGAAGGCCTGGCGGAAAAAGGCTTCGGCAAAGACCAGCTATTTGAGATGCAGAAAATCATTGATGCCGAGAAGAGCGATCTATTCGATGTATTGGCACACGTGGCGTTTGCGATGGAACCGATTACCCGCGAAGCGCGTGCCGAGGTGGCACACCAAGCCGTGCATCAACGCTTCAATGACAAGCAGCAAACCTTCCTCGATTTCGTGCTGGCGCATTACGTGAAAGAAGGTGTGGAAGAGTTGGAGCAGGAGAAACTGACCAAGCTGCTGCGCCTGAAATATCACGACTCGATTCCCGATGGCGTGGCAGACCTGGGCGGTGACATTGCCGAGATTCGCAATTTGTTCTCGGGCTTTCAGCGCTATTTGTATCAAGACGAAGCAGCCAATCGCCAGGTTTGAGATGCCCTCAAGCAAAAGCCGCGCAGTGATGCGCGGCTTTTTCGTTTCTGGCGGTGCAATTGCCAATCAATAATGCGGCGGCCTTTCGTTCGCCAGCATGCCGCCGTCATTGCGTGCTGCCGAGAGCGACTGCACGTGCTGTGCGAGCGACTGGCACATGGCTTCCAGCCGTTCGATCTTTTGTTGTTGCTGATACACGGTCTTGTTCAGTTCTTCGACAAGGTCTTCTTGGAAGCTGAGTTTCGTTTCGATGTTCTCTAGGCGTTCTTCGATCATGGTGTGTTTTATTTCTTCTTGCTTCGCTGTGCTTCGATGATCTCGCGATACTGCTTCAGCTCGGTCTCGATGGTGGAGAGTTGGTAGTAGTCGTTGCCCGCGCGTTTGGCGAGTTCCAGTTGTTCGATGGCGCCGCGCAGGTTGCCGTGCAGTATCTGGTAGTAAGACAGCACGTGGTGTTCTTCCTGGTGGCGGCCCAGCGGGCCATAGGCGCGCGCTTGCAGTTCGTAGAGTTTGGGGTCGTTGCCGTTGAGCAGCACTTCGTAGTCCAGCAGTTTCAGCGCGTCCACGTATTGTTTCTCTTGCAGCATCAGTTCGGCGTAGTCGTACACGAGTGCGCGATGACGCGGGAATTGTTTCAACGCTTTGCGATAGAAGGCGGTCGCGTCTTTGTCTTTCTTGTCCAAATATTTTATTTGCCCCGCCAGTGTCTCGATGCTGGCGTTGTGCGGTGCATTCTTGTAGAGCGTTTGGAATTCCTGGATGGCGAGCGCGTTTTGTTTGTCGCGCATCAGGGAGACGACCAAGCCGTAACGTTGTGCGATGGGGTTGCCGAAACGTTGTTCGCCCAGCGCGCCGTTAAAGAAAGCGACGGCATCGCGCGGTGTCTTTTGCAGGGCGTGTACGCGCGCGCGCATCAGTTGGAATTCGAGACTGTCCGGCACGAGCTTGAAAGGTATCTGTTGCACACGGCCATCCACGTCGGCCACACGTTCGGTGGTGAGCGGGTGGGTGCGCAGGTAGGTCGGTGTGTCGCCTTCGAGTAGCTGGGTGGATCTTTGCATGCGCTCGAAGAATGCGGGCATGCCGCGTGTGTCGAATCCGCTCTTCTCCAGGATGCCAAGGCCGATGCGGTCGGCTTCTTTCTCATGTTCGCGCGTGAAGTCGAGTTGGCGCTGCATCATACCGCCCTGTGCGCCCACGATGGCTGCGCTGGCAGCCTGCGGGTTGTTGCGTGCGGCAAGGATGGCGACGGCCATGGTGGCCATGGCGGCGAGGGAATCGTATTTCTGTCCCGACACCATGCGCGCCAAGTGGTGCTGGGTGACGTGCGATATCTCGTGGCTCAACACAGAGGCGAGTTCGGATTCGTTCTGCGCGAGCAGGATGAGGCCGGTGTTGACGCCGATGAAGCCGCCGGGCAAGGCAAAGGCGTTGACAGCGTTGTCGTTGGTGACGAAGAACTCGAAGGGTTGGCTCGGCTCGCTGCTGTTCGCTACAAGGCGGGCGCCAAGCGCGTTCAGATAATCGGTGATCTCGGGGTCATCCAGATAGCTGTCGTCAGCGCGGATGCGGAACATGCTCTGCTCACCGATCTGGCGTTCCATCTGCGGCGACACCATGGTCTGCGATACGTCGCCCAGATCGGGCAGGCCGTCCGCGTTCAGTTGCAGGGGGAGAAGCAGCAGTACGGCTAGGGATATTTTTCGCATGGCGGCTATGATAACACCGGCTTGGATAGGTTCCTTCGCGCGCGCGCCAACTGGACAGTGGTGCCTCAAACCCGCAGAATACAAGCCTTGTAGAGCAAGGGCTTGCATGGATTCCATCGGCAAATATCAGATTGTGAAAGAACTAGGACATGGCGCGACCAGCACCGTGTACCTTGCGCTCGACTCGTTCAATGATCAGCAAGTGGCGCTCAAATTATTCAATCCCGATGTCTTGCAGCACAGTTCCAGCGGAAAGGCGTTCCGCAGATTGTTGCAGACGGAGGCATCGCTCGCGGGCAAGCTCTCGCATCCTCACATCGTCAAGATCCACGATGCGGTGTTGGAAGGCGATGTGAATTACATGGTGATGGAATATGTGGAGGGCGAGACGTTGGAACACTTCGGTGAAGTGGATCATCTGCTCACTTTGGAGCGTGTCGCCGAGATCATTTATAAATGCTGTAAGGCATTGGAATATGCGCAGAGTCAGGGCGTCATCCATCGCGACATCAAGCCCGCCAACATACTCATCCAGGGCGAGAGCGACATCAGGATTTCGGATTTCGGCGCGGCCATGCTGGAGAACCAACAGACCACGCAGGTGAGCGGCGTGGGTTCGCCTGCCTATATGTCGCCGGAGCAGATCACAGAAAAACCCTTGTCGCATCAGGCTGACATCTATTCATTGGGCGTGACGATGTATCGCTTGCTCACCGGCAGGTTGCCTTTCGAGGCGGCCAACAACTACAGCATGATCTACCAGATCCTGAACATCGATCCGCCGCCGCCCAGCACCTATCGACCGGAGATCCCGGCCGCACTGGATGCCATCGTGTCGCGTGCCTTGTGTAAAGACATCGCCCACCGCTACCAGACGTGGGATGACTTCGCGCGCGATCTGGTGTCCTTCATCAGCAATGATGTGCCGCAGCAGGAGGAGATATTCGATACCGAGAAATTCGATATCGTGCGTGCGCTGCCGTTCTTCAAGGATTTCAATGATGTCGAGTTGTGGGAGGTGCTGCGCATCAGTGAGTGGCACAAGATCCATCCGAATGAGTCCATCATTCAAGAAGGCGAAGAAGGGACGAGTTTCTTCATCATCGCCGAGGGAGAGGTGCGTGTCCTCAAGCAGGGGCGCCTGCTTAGTCTGCTGCACCATGGCGATTGCTTCGGCGAGATGGCGCATTACGCCGAGAAGGACGCCAAGCGCTCCACCGATGTCGTCACCAGAACCGAGGTGACATTGATCGAGATCGATCCGCAAGTGTTGGCGTTGGCTTCATACGATTGCCGTTTTCGATTCAGCGAGGCGTTCCTCAGGATTTTGGTGAAACGATTGGCGGTGGCCAATACACGCTTGTCGCGTTTATTGAGCGACCAAAAAGACGAACAGATGTAACGATTAATGGAGAATGAAGATGTCCGGTTTCAAAAATATCACGGTGACTGAGTTGCAAGATTTGTTGGGCGACGGTGCGGTGTTGGTCGATGTGCGCACCGATGCCGAGATTGCGCGCGGTCGCATCAAGGGGGCGATCAGCTTGCCCTTGCATCTGCTGCCATTCAGGCTGAATGAACTGGATGCCAATAAGACCACCGTGTTCTATTGCCAGATGGGGGGGCGCTCCGCGCAGGCTGCGGCATTCGCGGCGGCCCAGGGTCTGACGGGCGCAGCGAATCTGCAAGGCGGCATCACCGCTTGGTATCACGCGGGCGGTGAGGTCGTCGCATGAACGGCATGGTCTTCGATGTCGAGTTGGATGTGCGGCAATTGGCGTGTCCGCTCCCCATCCTGCGTGCCAAGAAATCGCTGGCTGCGATGAGCAGCGGGCAGGTCGTGAGAATAGTGGCGACAGACAATGGCTCGCCCAAAGACTTTGCCGAATTCTGCGCCAAGACGGGTAACGAGTTGTTGTCTTCCACAGAGCAGAGCGGCGAATTCATCTTCCTTATTCGCCGCCGCTGATCGGTTTTACTACTCGGCAGCTTCCTTCTTCTCGATCTCTTGCGCGAGGAAGTAGGCCATCACGGTACGGATGACCACGATGCCGCCCAGGATCATCAGTGTCTCTTTGCTGGGGACGACGATGGTGCCGATGATGTCGCCGGCCAGGAAGAAGTCCAGCCCCAGTGCCATCTTCTCGCCGATGGCGATGCGGATGTCGCGCAGCGATTCTTCCAGCGGCATGTCGTGGAAATAGCGCCATCCCCGGCGCACCAGCAGCACTAGGCCATGTACACTGCCCCAAGTGACCACCGCCGCACCCAGCAACTCGGTGAGCGGAACGATGTAGGCGATCAGTTCAACCAGAAATTCGTGCAGCATGGTTCACCTCGTAATAAGTTAAGTCCCGCGTAGCGGTTCGTTCGCTTCCTCTCCCAAGGATTCAAGCTTGCCTTTCTCGTTAGTTCTTTCTCCCGCCTGCGGGAGAAAGTTAGATAGAGGGCATGGAGAAAGGATTGAGGAGAGGGAAATGAAAATCCACTCACCCCAGCTTCTTGCGCTGTGCCTGCAACTGTACCAGCGTAGCGCCGAAGTCTTCCATGCGTTTTTTCTCTTGCTCCACCACGGCTGCCGGTGCGCGTGCCACGAAGCTCTCGTTGCCGAGCTTGGCTTGTGTCTTGGTGACCTCGTTGCTTAGGCGCGCAATCTCTTTATCCAGACGCTCGCGCTCTGCCGCCACGTCGATCTCCACTTTCAGCATCAGCTTGAAACTGCCGACGATAGACACGGGTGCATCGCCTTCCGGCAGTTCGGCCACCACGTTCACTTCGCTCAACTTGGCAAGGCTGCTGATGTAGGGCGCGAGTGCGTTCAATACCGTTGCATCGCCGGCGGCGATCAGTGGCACGCGCGCGGCGGGCGACAGGTTCATCTCGCTGCGCAAGCTGCGGCAGGCGGTGATGAGTTCTTGCAGCAAAGCGATCTGCGCGATGGCGGCTTGGTCGATCTTGCTCTCGTCGGCCTTAGGGTAGGCTTGCAACATGATGCTGTTGCCTTTGGCATTCGCCATCGGTGCAACGGATTGCCACAACTCTTCCGTGATGAACGGGATGATGGGGTGGGCGAGGCGCAGGATGGTCTCCAGTACGCGCACCAAGGTGCGACGGGTGGCGCGTTGTTGTGCGTCGTTGCCATTGGCGATCTGCACTTTTGCCAGTTCCACGTACCAGTCGCAGTAGGTGTTCCATACCAGTTCGTACACCGCACGTGCCGCCATGTCGAAACGGTAGTCGGCGAAGTGCGTCGCCATCTCGGCTTCAGCTTTTTGCAATTCGCTGATCATCCACTTGTCGGCGGCGGAGAATTCCAGCGGCAACGACTCATCCTGCCCCACATCCTTGCCTTCGCAATTCATCAGCACGAAGCGCGTGGCGTTCCACAGCTTGTTGCAGAAGTTGCGATAACCCTCGCAGCGCTGCATGTCGAACTTGATGTCGCGCCCGGGTGAGGCGAGTGACGCGAAAGTGAAGCGCAGCGCGTCGGTGCCGAAGGCGGTGATGCCTGCCGGGAATTCTTTGCGGGTGCGCTTCTCGATTTTCTCGGCGTCCTTGGGATTCATCAGGCCGGTGGTGCGCTTCTTCACCAGTGAGTCGAGATCGATGCCGTCGATGAGGTCGATCGGATCGAGCACGTTGCCTTTGGATTTGGACATTTTCTGTCCCTCCGCATCGCGGATCAGGCCGTGCACGTACACGTCTTTGAAAGGAATTTTGCCGGTGATGTGCTTGGTCATCATCACCATGCGTGCCACCCAGAAGAAGATGATGTCGAAGCCGGTGACCAGCACCGAGGACGGCAGGTATTGCTTCACGAATTCGTTTTGCGCGTCGAACGGCTTGTCCATCTCCCAATCCAATGTGGAGAACGGCCACAGCGCGGAAGAGAACCAGGTGTCGAGCACATCGTTGTCGCGATCGAGTTGTCCGGCATAGCCTGCTTTGTCTGCGAGCTTGCGTGCTTCGTCGGCGTCATGCGCCACGAACACTTCGCCGTTCACGCCGTACCAAGCGGGAATCTGATGTCCCCACCACAGTTGGCGCGAGATGCACCAGTCTTGGATGTTGTTGAGCCACTGGTTGTAGGTGTTCACCCAGTTCTCGGGATGGAACTTGATCTCGCCTGAGCTCACGCATTCCAGTGCCTGCTCGGTGATGCTCTTGCCGCTCGCACTCGGCTTGCTCATGGCGACGAACCATTGGTCGGTGAGCATCGGCTCGATGACTACGCCAGTGCGGTCGCCACGCGGCACTTTGAGTTTGTGCTTCTCGGCTTTGTCGAATACGCCGGCAGTCTCCAGATCGGTGACGATCTGTTTACGTGCGGCGAAACGATCCATGCCTTGGTATTGCTTCGGTGCATTCTCGTTGATCTTCGCATCCAATGTGAGGATGGAGATCATCTCTAACTTGTGGCGTTGACCAACGGCGTAGTCGTTGAAGTCATGCGCGGGCGTGACCTTCACCACGCCCGTGCCGAATTCCTTGTCCACGTATTCGTCGGCGATGATGGGGATGTTGCGGTCGCACAGCGGCAGCGTGACTTGCTTGCCGATGAGATGTTTGTAACGCTCGTCTTCTGGATGCACCATCACTGCGACGTCGCCCAACATGGTTTCGGGGCGGGTGGTGGCGACCGTGAGATGACCGCTGCCGTCAGCCAACGGATAACGGATGTGATACATGAAACCGTCTTCTTCCTCTTGTACCACTTCGAGATCGGATACGGCAGTGTGCAGTTTCGGGTCCCAGTTCACCAGACGCTTGCCGCGGTAGATCAGGCCTTCGTTGAACAGGCGCACGAAGGTCTCGGTGACGGTCTTGTTCAATGCGGGGTCCATGGTGAAACGTTCACGCGACCAGTCGGGCGAGGTGCCGAGGCGGCGCATCTGACGCGTGATGGTATCGCCCGAGAATTTCTTCCACTCCCACACCTTCTCGATGAACTTCTCGCGCCCCAAGTCGTGGCGCGACACACCTTGCGCATCAAGTTGGCGCTCGACCACGATCTGCGTGGCGATACCCGCGTGGTCGGTGCCCGGTTGCCACAGGGTGTTGTCCCCGCGCATGCGGTGGTAGCGCGTGAGTGCATCCATCAGTGTCTGGTTGAAGCCGTGGCCCATGTGCAGCGTACCGGTGACGTTGGGCGGCGGCAGTTGGATACAGAAATTATCTTGTTTGGATGTATCGACACCGGCCTTGAAATAGCCGGCGGATTCCCACTCGGGATACCAGCGTGCTTCGATGTCTTTGGGGTCGAAACTTTTTGCGAGTTCTTTTTGCGTCATGTTCGTGCGGAGTGTGTATCAGCCTTGCGGCTTTGGAGGGGCGCGATTATACAGGTGGGCACAAAGACGTGCCCACCCTACGAGGGGTCTTGCGGGCTGGCTAGGGCTTTGCGGATGAGTTCGGGCAGTGCGTCCTTCAACTCGGCAAGCGTCTGCGCGATGGCTTGTTGTTGGGCGTCCGCCAGGTGTTGCTGGAGTTTTTGGGCGAATACTTTCTCAAGATGTGCTTCCAAATCAAGTTGTACTTGCGCCAATAGATCGTTCTCATTGTAGGAGTCAGCTTGCTGGCGATCGTCTTTCGCCAGCAAGCTGGCTCCTACAGAAGTTTCCAAGACGATTTCAGCGCTCTCTTTAGGCTCTGCAATCGAATCAACACGGGAACTGGTGATGACTGTTGTGTCGCCAGGATCGGTAGAGATGGGGGCTGGCGTTTCTTCGACGACCTCGGTCAAGGTGGGGAACTCGCCCGATGACTCGCCGACCACTTCGGTCAGCACAGGTAGATCCTCTGGCAGGTAGTGTTCAAGTGTCATGCGCGCAGTTTTGCCAAGTCGGTGTGGTTTAGTTCGTAACCACGATCACGATAGAACTTGAAGCGTGCGCGACCCAGCTTGGTCTCTTCCTCATCGCACCCGACGATCTCGATGACGCGCTCGAAGCGGCTGAAGAAAGTGACGCATTCGTTGTGCAGGCTGATGAGCAGTTGGGAATGCGGGAAGTTCTCGTCGCGACCGATCACTACAGGCATGGTCGCCGCATCCGCCTCATGGCTGTGGCAGTGCGGCAAGAAAGCGGTGGCAGGGTAGTGCCACAGCAACTTGTCCAACTTGTCCGCAGTCTCGTCATCCGGTGTGTGTAACAGCACACGCAGACCGTTCTGCATCGCTTTGTGACTTAACTGGCAGGCTGTGCGTAATTTATCTTCGCTGCCAGTGTAGAAGTCCACTTTTGTCATTATTTTGCTGAGGCGCGGTTGATGAGATATTGCGTGAGCAATGGCACCGGACGACCTGTCGCACCTTTCTCCTTGCCGGACTTCCATGCGGTACCCGCGATGTCCAAGTGCGCCCAGCGATATTCTTTGGTGAAGCGCGCCAAGAAGCAGGCGGCAGTGATGGTGCCACCTGCGCGTCCGCCGATGTTTTGCATGTCGGCGAAGTTGCTGTCGAGCAGCGGTTGGTAGTCGTCCCACAGCGGCAGTTGCCATGCGCGGTCGTGCGCTTGTTCACCGGCAGTGAGCAGTTCTTTCGCGAGTTTCTCCTCGTTGGCGAACAAGCCGTGAGCGACATGGCCCAGCGCGATGACGCAGGCACCGGTGAGGGTGGCGATGTCGATGACGGTGTCCGGATCGAATTTGGCGGAGTAGGTGAGCGCGTCGCACAGGATGAGGCGGCCTTCGGCATCGGTGTTCAATATCTCGATGGTCTGGCCGGACATGCTGGTGACGATGTCGCCGGGTTTGGTGGCGATGCCGGAAGGCATGTTCTCGCAAGTGGGGATGACGCCGACCACGTTGAGTTTCAAGCCCATCTCGGCGATGGCTTGCATGGTGCCGAGCACGCTGGCTGCGCCGCACATGTCATATTTCATCTCGTCCATCTCTGCGCCCGGCTTGAGAGAGATGCCGCCGCTGTCGAAGGTGATGCCCTTGCCCACCAGCACGATGGGTTTCTGTTTCTTGTCACCACCGCTGTATTCCAAGGTGATCAGCTTGGCGGGCTGTTCGCTGCCGCGCGTGACGGAGAGGAAGGAACCCATGCCCAACTTCTGCATGTCCTTCTCTTCCAGCACGGTGGTCTTTATCTTCTTGTGCGCTTTGTCCAAGGCCAAAGCATGTGCCGAGAGATAGGTCGGCGTGCAGATGTTGCCGGGCAAGTTACCTAGGGTCTTGGTGAGCTCCATGCCGTTGGCGATCGCGGCTGTTTGTTCCAGCGTGGTCTTGAGTTCGGCTATCGGTTTGTCGAGCGTGGCGAAGACGATGTGCTTGAGTGTGGCTGGTTTGGTCGGCTCGCTCTTCAGGCCGTCAGCGCGGAAGGCTTGCTCGGCAGCGGTGAGTACGGCTTGCTTGATGACCCAGTTGGCGTTCTTGCCGACACCTTCGTCGGTGATATAGAGCGCGGCATCTTTCGCGGCTGTCGCATTCAGCGCTTTGAACGTTGCGCCAATGATCTCGAGGCTGGTCTTGTTGCTCAACTCGCCGGCCTTGCCCAGGCCGACCAGCAGTACGCGCTCGGCAGCGATGCCGTTCAATTTATGCAGAAGCAATGTGGAGGCGGCTTTGCCGGTCATGTCACCGCGTGCGATGAAGTCGCTCAATGCATGTTTCGCGGCTTTGTCCAGTGCTTGTGCGGCTTTGGATAATTTGCCGCCATCGAATACACCAACGACGACACAGCCACTCTTCATCGAGTCCGGGGTACCTTGTTTTATGCTAAATTCCACGCGCAGCTCCTTATATCCAACGATTTACTTTCAATGGCCGATTATCCGCAATCTCAAGGCATAAAGTCAAAGAAGCGATCGCCCCGAAAAGTACGGGGCATCTTCTATTGGGCGCTGGTGCGTGAATTTGCGGGTACGGGCCTGCTGATCTTCTCCATCCTGTTGGGCATCGTGGTGTTCACCCAGTTGATCAAGTTGCTGGGCGAATCGGTGAGCGGTGCGTTGGCGGTGGACGGCGTCTTGGTCATGTTGGGCTTCAGTGCTTTGAACTTCTTGCCGGTGCTGCTTGCCATCAGTTTATTCCTTTCCGTATTGATCACATTGACGCGCATCTATCGCGACAGCGAGATGGTGGTGTGGTTCTCCTCGGGCGTCGGCCTCACACGTTTTATCCGCCCCGTAATGGCTTACGCGATTCCTGTAGTGTTGGTGATCGCGCTGCTCAGCTTGGTATTGTCCCCATGGGCATGGTCGATGGCGGATGAGTTCAAACGCAGGTTGAACAGTCGCGATGATGTGTCATCGGCAGCGCCGGGGGTGTTCCGCGAATCCAAGCAGGCAGACCGCGTGTTCTTTCTGGAGGAGGTCGACACTGAGAAGAAGCGTGTGGCGAACATCTTCGTGCAGTCGGTGCAGAACGGTAAAGACGGCACCATGGTGGCGAAAGAAGGCTTTCAAGAGATCGCCGCCAACGGCGACCGTTTCTTGGTGTTGCTGAACGGTACGCGTTACGAGGGGATACCCGGGCAAGCCGATTTCAAGATCGCCGAGTTCGAGCGCTATTCCATCCGCATCGAGCCGGTGGATATGCCGCAGGAGACGCGCAATCGCAGGGCGTATTCCACGCTTTACCTGATGCAGAATCCCGATCCGATGAATCAAGCTCAGTTGGTGGAGCGCATCAGCCTGCCGTTGGGTGCGTTCATGCTGGCATTGTTGGCGATACCGTTGAGTTATGTGAATCCGCGTGCAGGTCGATCACTTAATCTGATCAGTGCGATCGTGATCTATATGTTCTATAACAATATGTCGACCATCGCTATTTCATGGGTGGCAAGGGAGAAAACCAGCATGATGGCGGGGTTGTGGGGCATACATCTGGTGTTGCTGGCGGTAACGGTGGTGTACTTCTATCACCGTAGCTCACCCTTCTCATGGCAACGGTGGCGCCGATGAACTTGCTGACGCGCTATTTGGCCAAAGAGATATATCTGAGCGTGCTCATGGTGTTCGCGGCCTTGCTCATGTTGTTTGAGCTGTTGGATCTGATCAATCAGATGAACGAGATGGGGGATACCGGCTATCACATGGGTTATGTGTTGCTGTTCGTGCTGTTGACCGCCCCCAATCACGTCTACGAATTGTTTCCGGTGGCGGTCTTGATAGGTACCATCTTCGCCTTGGTGCAGATGGCGGCCAACTCGGAACTCACCGTCTATCGCGCATCCGGCGTATCTTTGAAACAGATGATCAACGCCTTGTTGCGCATCGGGTTGCCGTTCATGGTGGCTTGTTTCGTGGTCGGGGAGTTCATCGCGCCACCGAGCCAGCATCTGGCCCAGCAGATCAAGTTAAAAGCCAAGAACACAAATGTCAGTTTGAGCGAGTTCCGTTCCGGAGTGTGGGTGAAAGACGAGGGTAGTTTCGTCAATGTGAAGAACGTGTTGCCAGATACCACGTTGTTGGGAGTCAGTATCTATCAGTTCGATGAGCGCTACCACTTGCGTAGCATCACCGCGGCGGATCGTGCGTCCTATCAGCGCGGACAAAGCTGGGAATTGTCGGGAGTGAGGCAGACGAAGTTCAGCGAGACAGGGGCAAGGGTGAATCAGTTGGGAACGATGGAGTGGCGCTCATCCTTAAGCCCGAACATCTTTACCGTGTTGTTGATCGAGCCGGAGCAGATGTCTGCTTGGAGCCTATATCAATACATACGCCATCTTGATGACAACAAACAAAAGACGGCGCGCTATGAGATCGCCATGTGGAACAAGCTGGCCTATCCATTTGCCGTTTTGGTGATGATGATGTTGGCTTTACCTTTCTCTTCCTACCACCGGCGCGAGGGGGGGGTCAGCAGCAAGATATTCCTGGGCGTGGTGCTGGGATTGGGGTTCCATTTCTCAGGCAAGTTGTTCGCCAATCTGGGGGCGCTCAAAGAATGGTGGCCTGTGTTCAGCGCTACTGCGATGATCTGGTTGTTCCTCGGATTGGCGCTGACGATGTTGTGGCGAACCGAGCGCCGCTAGCAAGGCGTCCAGTCCTATCGAGTGGATGCCGGCTGCACGCCGCTTGCTGCTGAATTCGCTTGTTGTTCACGCACCATCTGCTTGACGGCTTCGCGCTTTTCCTCGGGGACCTTGCTGAAGGCGGTGAATTTCTCTCTGGCGCGGTGGCGCTGCTCGGTCGTCAATTTCCCCCAGGCCTCAAGTTGTTCGTGTAGACGCTGTTGTTTCTCCAGACTTAGTTTCGAATATCCTTTTGCGATGCCGATGAAACTGCGCTGTTCTTTCTCGGGCAGAGTGCCCCACGTTGCGGCAAGCGGGGCGAGCACGCGCTGTTGATCTGCGCTCAGTCCGCTCCATGGCTCTGCAAGAGTCGAAAGTGGCACCAGCAGCGAAGCGGCGAAGAGTAGTTTCAGGTAGCACGACATCGGCAATTCCTCGGATATCTATAATCAATCAACGTACATGTGGACGGGCAGGTCATCCGTCAGGATGGCGATGTCGAGTTCGCTATGGTCGTGTTCGGAGACGTTCTTCCAATAGCCGACACCGCCGATCAGCACGACTACCAGCAAAGCCGCGAGTCCCCAATGGAGCGTCCTGTGCTGGTGTGATGAGTGATGGCCGATGAGCCCGTGTTGGCTCAACCAAGCATGTACCGGCGTTTGTTGTGTGATCTGCTGATGTTGCAGCGCTGCACGTCGAGCGCTCTGCAATCTGTCCAAGGTCTCGATGCTCAAATCGGCGGTCGAGCGATTTAGCAGATGCTTGAAGTCTTCGGTATTCAGTTTGATTCCCATGATAGGTCTATTCCTTTCTGCCTGAGTATCTCGGCAAGTGCGTGTGTCGCTCTTGAGCAATGGGTTTTGACGCTTCCCTCGGAACACCCCATCGCCACCGCAGTCTCTGCTGTATCCAGCCCGTCCCAATAACGCAACAGGAAGGCTTCCCGTTGACGGGCGGGCAGGCGCATCAATGCGGATTCGATGGTCGTCAATAGTTGGCTTTGTTGCAATCCGGCATCGGGTTGCAAAGTATGGCTGGGACTCGCGTCATCCTCCAGCACATCGAGCGGGTCGAACTCTTCGTCGGCGTGTTGCGGGGTGAATGACGAGAACAGCGAGAACCAGGAGGAGCGCACCTTCTGCCTGCGGAAGTGGTCCAGTATGGTGTTCTGCAGGATGCGATGGAACAGCATCGGGAACTCGTCCGCAGGCTTGTCTCCATATCTTTCCGCGAGTTTCAGCATGGCGTCTTGCACGATGTCCAGCGCAGCATGCTCGTCGCGCACGGCGAACATCGCGTGTTTATAGGCACGGCGTTCTACGCTGGCGAGGAAATCTGATAGCTGTTCACGGGTGGACAAGACGGGTCTCCTTGGGGCGGCGCATGATAGCAAATTCCTGTAGAGACAAGGGTTTTCGGCGATTTTGAGCTTGATTGGGGTTGACCAAAACGCCGCCAGCCTTTATCTTGCGCGGTCTTTAATCGAAGCAATTCACAGGTTTTGGCTCATGGAACTGACTGGCGCAGAAATAACCATCAAATGTTTGCAGGAGGAGGGTGTCGAGTACGTCTTCGGCTATCCCGGCGGCGCAGTGCTGTTCATCTATGACGCGCTGTTTCAGCAGGATAAGGTGAAGCACGTATTGGTACGTCACGAGCAGGCTGCAGTGCATGCGGCCGATGGCTATTCGCGTTCCACAGACAAGGTGGGTGTGGCCTTGGTGACTTCAGGCCCCGGTGTGACCAATGCTGTCACCGGCATCGCCACAGCCTACATGGATTCCATCCCGATGGTGGTGATCAGCGGTCAAGTGCCGACCAGCTATATCGGCGAAGATGCCTTCCAGGAAGTGGATGCGGTCGGCATCACGCGTCCCTGTGTCAAACACAATTTTCTGGTCAAAGATGTCAAAGACCTCGCGTCTACGCTGAAGAAGGCGTTCTATCTGGCGAAGTCGGGACGTCCGGGTCCTGTGCTCGTGGATATTCCCAAGGATGTCTCTAATACCAAGACCGAGTTCGTCTATCCGGAGAGCGTCAGCATCCGTTCCTACAATCCGCAGACTCATGGTGACATGGGGCAGATCAAAACGGCAGCAAAGATGTTGCTGGAAGCCAAACGTCCCATGGTGTATGCCGGCGGCGGCGTGGTGCTTTCGGACGCATCCAAGCAATTGACCGAGTTGGTGCAAAAGATGGGCTTCCCCATCACCAATACTTTGATGGGGCTGGGCGGTTATCCTGCGACCGATAGGCAGTGCCTCGGCATGCTCGGCATGCACGGCACCTACGAAGCCAACTTGGCGATGCAGGACTGCGACGTATTGCTGGCCGTGGGTGCGCGTTTCGACGATCGCGTGGTCGGTAACGTAAAGCATTTCAACTCGGTGCCGCGCAAGATCATTCATATCGACATCGATCCGGCCACCATCGCCAAGCGCGTCAAAGTGGATGTGCCTATCGTCGGTGATGTGAAGCAAGTGCTGACCGATCTATTGGCAGTGCTGAATGCCAGCAAACAGAAGCCGGATGCGGCCCACCTTAAGACTTGGTGGCAACAGATCGATACGTGGCGTAGCCGCAAATCACTGACATACAAGAACTCGGACGAGTTGATCAAGCCGCAGTTCGTCATCGAGAAGCTGTACGAGATCACCCGTGGCGAGGCATTCATCACCTCTGATGTAGGCCAACACCAGATGTGGGCCGCGCAATACTACAAGTTCAATCAACCGCGCCGCTGGATCAATTCGGGTGGTTTGGGCACGATGGGTTTTGGTCTGCCCGCAGCGATGGGGGTGCAACTGGCGCATCCGGGAGAGACCGTGGCTTGCATCACGGGGGAGGGCAGTATCCAGATGAACATCCAGGAACTCTCCACCTGCAAGCAATACAACATCCCGGTCAAGATCATCGCGCTGAACAACCGCTATCTGGGCATGGTGCGTCAGTGGCAGGAATTCTTCCACGGCAACCGTTATTCACATTCCTACATGGATGCCTTGCCTGATTTTGTGAAGTTGGCTGAGGCTTATGGTCATGTGGGTATCCGCGTGGACAGGCCGTCCGATGTCGAAGGAGCTTTGAAAGAAGCCTTCGCGCGCAAGGACGATCTGGTGTTCCTCGATTTCCGTACCGACCCGACCGAGAACGTCTACCCCATGGTTCCCGGCGGCAAGGGCTTGTCGGAAGTGATTCTGGCGGAGGATCTGTAATGAGACACATCATCTCTTTGCTGATGGAAAACGAGGCAGGTGCGTTGTCGCGCGTCGCCGGGTTGTTCTCTGCTCGCGGCTACAACATCGAATCATTGACCGTGGCGCCGACCGAAGATCTGACCATGTCGCGCATGACCATCGTCACGCGTGGTTCGGACGAGATCATCGAGCAGATCAAGAAGCAGCTCAATAAACTGGTGGATGTCGTCGCGGTGATGGATCTGACCGATGGCGACCATCTGGAACGCGAATTGATGCTGTTGAAAGTGAGTGCGGTCGGCGAGGCGCGTGAAGAACTAAAACGCGTCACCGATATCTTCCGTGGTCGCATCATCGATGTCTCCAGCACCAGTTACACCATCGAGCTGACCGGTACGGGTTCCAAGCTGGATAGCTTCCTGCAAGCCATCGACCATGACCTGATCATCGAGACGGTTCGCACCGGCTCTTCCGGTATCGGTCGCGGCGAGCGGGTTTTGAAACTTTAACAACGATTTTTACTTACTGATTTTTTCGACGAGGCCAACATGAAAGTTTATTACGACAAAGACGCAGACCTGTCCCTGATCAAGGGCAAACAAGTGACCATCATCGGCTACGGCTCGCAAGGCCACGCCCACGCACAGAACCTGAAAGAGTCCGGCGTCAACGTGACTGTCGGTCTGCGCAAGAGCGGCGCTTCCTGGAAGAAGGTCGAAGCCGCTGGCATCAAGGTCGCCGAAGTGGCCGATGCCGTGAAGAACGCCGATGTCGTGATGATGCTGTTGCCCGACGAGAACATCCCCGACGTCTACAACAAAGATGTCGCACCGAACATGAAGGCGGGCGCTGCGTTGGCATTCGCGCACGGTTTTAACGTGCATTACAACCAGGTCGTGCCGCGTGCCGATGTGGACGTGATCATGATCGCGCCCAAAGGCCCAGGCCACACCGTGCGTTCCGAATACCTCAAGGGCGGCGGCGTACCGACACTGATCGCTGTGTATCAAGACAAGAGCGGCAAGGCAAAAGACATCGCTTTGTCCTACGCGGCAGCGAACGGCGGCACCAAGGGTGGCGTGATCGAAACCAACTTCCGCGAAGAGACCGAGACCGACCTGTTCGGCGAACAAGCCGTGTTGTGCGGCGGTGCAGTGGAACTGGTTAAAGCCGGTTTCGAAACACTGACCGAAGCGGGTTATGCGCCTGAAATGGCTTACTTCGAGTGTCTGCACGAACTGAAGCTGATCGTCGACCTGATGTATGAAGGCGGCATCGCCAACATGAACTACTCCATCTCCAACAACGCGGAATACGGCGAATACGTCACCGGTCACCGTGTGATCGCTGACGAAGCGCGCGCTGCGATGAAGGAATGTCTGAAGAACATCCAGAACGGCTCCTACGCCAAGCAGTTCATCCTGGAAGGCCGCACCAACTATCCGGAAATGACCGCGCGCCGCCGTTTGAATGCCGAACATCCGATCGAAGTGGTGGGCGGACAGTTGCGCGCCATGATGCCTTGGATCGCCAAGAACAAGCTGGTCGATCAATCCAAGAACTAAAAAACGGGAAGGGGGAAGCGTAAAGGGAGAGGGGTGGAACCTTCGCTCCCCGAACTGTTTCCCCTTCTTCCACTACGTCAAAGCCGGTATTCGGTGATAAAGTGCCCGCAACGACTACCCACTAGGCAAGCATCTGACCCTATGATCGATCTGAAACAGCGCGAAAAAATGAACCTGCGTCGGCGCAGCATCTACTTGCTACCCAACCTGTTCACCACGGCTGCTTTGTTCGCCGGCTTCTATGCCATCGTGCAATCAATGAACGGTCGTTACGAGATTGCCGCAGTGGCTATCTTCATCGCCATGGTGCTGGACGGTCTGGATGGTCGTGTAGCGCGCATGACGCACACGCAAAGTGAGTTCGGTGCGGAATACGACAGTCTGTCCGACATGGTGTCGTTCGGCGTCGCTCCCTCCATACTGATGTATGAATGGGCGTTCCGCGATCTGGGCAAGTGGGGTTGGTTCGCTGCTTTC
Organism: Gallionella sp.; assembly: GCA_029850565.1. GTDB lineage: Bacteria > Pseudomonadota > Gammaproteobacteria > Burkholderiales > Gallionellaceae > Sideroxyarcus. The sequence goes on from JARCRR010000193.1 coordinate 23,782, forward strand.
ATCTACTGCGCGAGTGCGGCACTGCGTTTGGCGCGCTTCAATACCAACATCGATGTAATCGACAAGCGTTACTTTCAAGGTTTGCCCAGCCCTGCTGCGGCTGCATTGGTCGCCGGCTTCGTGTGGGTGATGCTGGATAACCGTTTCACAGGATATGAACTGCGCTGGTATGCGGCGGCGGTGACGGTATTTGCCGGTTTGAGCATGGTCAGCAGCCTCAAATACTACAGCTTCAAATCCATCAATATGCGCAAGAGCGTGCCCTTCATCGTCATCTTCTTGTTCGCGCTGTTCTTTATCCTGGTATCGGTGGATCCCCCGTTGCACCTGTTCCTGCTGTTCCTGGGGTACTGTCTGTCCGGCTATGTGATGGCGTTGCTGGATCTGCGCAAACCCAAATCTGCCACGCCACCGACACTGCCTTAATTACGCTGCCACAGCGTTTCCGTCTCTCCTGTCGCGCGGTTGAGCACGCGACACAACACAAACAGCAGATCAGACAATCGGTTGAGGTAACGCCCCACATCGTTGCTCACGGTTTCGCTTTGCGCGAGATGACAAAAGTCGCGCTCGGCGCGGCGCGCCACGCTGCGTGCCACATGGCACAATGCTGCGGCTCTAGAGCCGTTGGGGAGAAGGAATTCTTTGAGCGGAGGCAGGTCGGTGTTATAGCGTGCAATGCAATCGTCCAGTCGCGCTAACTTTTCTTGCGCGAACACCGTGCCTGGTAAAGCCAAGGTCGCCCCCAGATCGAACAAGTCATTCTGGATGCGCAGCACTTCTTCGCGGATGTCTTGCGGCAATGATTCGGCCAGCAATACGCCGAGATGGCTGTTGAGTTCATCCACACTGCCGAGCGCATTGATACGGGCACTGTCTTTGCTGAGCCGTATACCATTCGCCAGGCCGGTGGTGCCATCGTCTCCCGTGCGCGTCACGATCTTGTTCAAACGATTCGCCATCATTGCTTCTCCAGACAGCCCAGATAGACGGCGGCATCCGGAGCTGTCTTGTTGCGCTGAGCTTGCCAGATCATCTCGCCCAGACAATCCATCATCGCGTGTTGCGCTTCATGTTCAGATTCGTATTTCTGCGTGAGCCGCACGAACTGTTCGCGGATGCCGTGCGGCTGGCCGATGGATATCTGCTCTTCGATGGTCAGATGCATCATCAGATGCAGGAAGGGATTCACCACGCTGCCATCAGCCGCAAAGTCCTTATCCTGATTGGTTTCCACGTCATTGAAGATGGCGTGGTATTCGGGGTGTTTGTCTATGAGTTGCGCAGTGAGGTCTTCCAGCGGCGACAGCAACTCCTTGGCGCAGCGTTTGCGCCAGGATTCGAACAGGAATAATCGCGCTTCGTCGCGTGTGGGATTGAACATCACAACACCTTCTCTTTGTATTCGCACAAATCCAGAATGACGCACTCGCCGCACTTGGGTTTGCGTGCCATGCACACGTAACGTCCGTGCAGGATGAGCCAGTGGTGGGCGTCGAGTTTGAATTCATCGGGCACGAACTTCAACAGCTTCTTTTCCACTTCCGCCACGTCTTTTCCGGGGGCAAGGCCGATGCGGTTGCTGATGCGGAAGATGTGCGTGTCGACCGCGATGGTCGGTTGGCCGAATGCAGTGTTGAGGATCACGCTGGCGGTCTTGCGGCC
>JARCRR010000194.1 GCA_029850565.1 Gallionella sp.
ATGTGGAGACACCGCTGGGTATGCGCGATCGCACCATGCTTGAGGTGTTGTATGCCAGCGGATTGCGCGTGTCCGAATTGGTCACGTTAAAAGTGGCGCAAGTCAGTCTGGATATGGGCGTGACCCGGGTGATGGGTAAAGGCAGTAAGGAGCGTCTTGTGCCTTTGGGCGAGGAGGCGCTGGATTGGATCAAACGTTACCTTGGTGATGTGCGCCCTGTATTGCTCGACGGGAAGCTGACCGATGCCTTGTTCGTCACGCAACGCGGGGAAGGCATGACACGCCAGATGTTCTGGTATCTCATCAAGAAGCATGCGAAACAGGGGGGATTGCACAAGCCTCTGTCACCGCACACGCTGCGCCACGCTTTCGCCACGCATTTGCTCAATCACGGTGCGGACTTGCGCGTGGTGCAGATGTTGCTGGGGCATTCGGATATCTCGACGACGCAGATATACACGCATGTGGCTCGCGAGAGATTGAAGCGGTTGCATTCGCAGCATCATCCGCGAGGATAGGGCAGAGAAATTTGATTTGGTGGAGGTGATCAGGATCGAACTGACGGCCTTCTGATTGCGAACCAGACGCTCTCCCAACTGAGCTACACCCCCACGGCTGGCGCATCGTAAATCCAAACTATCCGCTTGGAAAGAGGACGGTAAGGTTTCTAAAAGGGCGATTTCCTGCAATAATCCGCGCACGAAACAATATTACCGAATCGGGGAAACAACATGGCAATGACTCAAGACGATATGAAACGCGCAGTCGCCCAAGCGGCGATTACTTATGTGCCTAATGACTGTATCGTGGGCGTGGGCACAGGCTCGACAGCCAACTTCTTCATTGATGAGCTTGCCAAGATCAAAGGCAAAATCCGTGGCGCAGTCGCCAGCTCCGAAGCATCGGCTAAACGTCTGCAAGGGCATGGCATCGAAGTGTTGTCGCTGAATGACGCGGATGATCTGCCTGTCTATGTGGATGGCGCCGACGAGATCACCAAGCATATGCACATGGTCAAAGGCGGCGGCGGTGCGTTGACGCGCGAAAAGATCGTGGCGGCCGCCAGCAAGAAATTCATCTGTGTGTGCGACGAAAGCAAGCTGGTGGACGTATTGGGCAAGTTCCCGCTGCCTATCGAAGTCATCCCGATGGCGCGTAGCTACATCGCGCGTGAAGTCGTGAAATTGGGAGGTCAGCCGAAATTACGTGAGGGTTTCATCACAGACAACGGCAATATCATCCTTGATGTGCACAATCTGCAGATCATGAATCCGGTTGAATTGGAAACCCTGTTGAACCATTTGCCCGGCGTGGTGACCAATGGTTTGTTCGCGCGTCGCGGTGCAGATGTTCTGTTGTTGGGAACGCCGAACGGCGTGAAGACGCTCACAGCTTGAAGGGTTGTCACAAAAACTTAACGACGAGCCGATAGCATCCGTCATTTGCAATGATATTAAGGAAATACCATGGTCAGCAGCGAACATACCTCCAAGCAATTCGACACCGAACTGGAAGCCGTGCGCGCGCGCGTGTTGCAGATGGGCGGCTTGGTCGAGAGCCAGATCAAACTGGCAGTCGAGTCATTGACTACCGGTGACGTGGGACTGATGAACCGGGTCATCGAGAACGATCACAGCGTGAATGCGATGGAAGTCGAGATCGATGAAAGCTGCAATCGCATCTTGGTACGTCGCCAACCTGCGGCCGGTGATCTGCGGCTGGTGATGACCGTCATCAAGACCATCACCGATCTGGAGCGTATCGGCGATGAGGCGGAGAAGATCGCGCGTATGGCGAAATTGTTGTCGCAAAAAGAACGTCTGCATCTCCCGCGTTACAACGAGATCAAGCACGCGGCAGATATCGCCTTGGACATGCTGCGCAAATCTTTGGATTCGTTCGCACGACTGGATTTGAATGTGGCAGCGCAGGTGGTGCGTCAGGATGAGCAAGTGGATGAGGAGTTTCGCGCCATCATGCGCTATCTCATCACCTTCATGATGGAAGACCCGCGCACCATTTCCACTTCGCTGGAGATCCTGTTCGTTGCAAAAGCCATCGAGCGTATCGGTGACCACGCCAAAAACATGTCCGAGTATGTGGTATACATGGTCAAAGGGCGCGATGTGCGTCACGTGACCGTGGAAGAGATCGAGCGCGAAGTCCAGCAGTAAATCCCCGTGCAACAACAACCACTCCTTGCGGCAGTCGATCTGGGGTCGAACAGTTTTCGACTCCAGATCGCGCGAGTGGTGGATGACCAGCTCTACATGCTGGATGGTCTGCGTGAGGCGGTGCGGCTGGCCGCGGGCTTGGATGAAGACAAGCGCCTAGATCAAGCGGCTCAACAACGCGGTTTATCTTGCCTGCAAAAATTCGGGGAGCGCCTGCGTGGTCTGCCACCCGAAGCGGTGCGTGCGGTGGGCACCAATTCGCTGCGCGTCGCCAAGAATGCACCGGAATTCCTGAAACAAGCCGAGGCTGCACTCGGTTTCCCCATCGAGGTCATTGCCGGCCGGGAGGAAGCACGCCTGATCTACTTGGGTGTCGCACAAGGATTGCCGCGTACCGATGAACGCCGTATGGTGATGGACATCGGCGGCGGTTCGACCGAATTCATCATCGGCCAAGGATTGCAACCCGCACATCTGGAAAGTCTCTACATGGGCTGTGTCAGTTTCAGTGCGCGCTATTTCGCCGATGGCAAGATATCCAAGTCCAATCTCAAACAAGCTGAGTTTGCGGCACGTAACGAGTTGCAGACCATCGTCGCTGATTACACCAGCGGTCATTGGGATGTGGCGATGGGCTCATCGGGCAGTGCGCGTGTCATCTGCGACATCTTGGAGCAGAACGGTTACAGCGATGGCGGCATCACTCGCGAAGGACTTGAAAAGTTGCGCGCGCAACTGCTCAAAGCGGGTGATGTGAACAAGCTCGATCTGCTTGGTTTGAAGCCGGACCGCATCCCTGTGTTGCCGGGCGGTTTCGCCATCATGTATGCGGCATTCTGCGAACTCGGTATTACGCGCATGCAACCCGCCTTGGGCGCTTTGCGTGAAGGCGTGCTGTATGACTTGCATGGTCGCTTCACTCACAACGATATGCGCGAAGCGACAGTGCAGCAATTCATGCGTCGCTATCATGTGGCGCCCAAACAAGCGAAGCGTGTCGCCGATCTGTCGGCCTCACTTGCGCGACAGTTCCTGGAGGATCAGTTCGACGAAGCCACCATGCATTATCTGCAATGGGCAGCCAAACTGCACGAGATCGGCATCAGCGTGGCGCACAGCGGTTACCACAAACACTCTGCTTATATCCTCGCCAATGCGGACATGCCGGGTTTCTCCAAAAAAGAGCAGAGCCGTTTGAGTATGCTTACCTTGGCGCATCGTGGCGGATTGGAGAAGGTGCGCGCACAATTGCGTGAGCCGAAAGATATGGCATTGGTCATGTCGCTGCGCTTGGCGACCTTGTTCTGCCGCAATCGTAGCGGTGTCGAACTGCCAGGGATGACAGGGCGTTTCAGTGGAACGAAATTCCACCTTTCATTAGAGAGAGGCTGGCTGATACAGAATCCATTGAGCGAGACTGCCTTGCAGGAAGAGGCGGGGCAGTGGAATGAGTTGGGTGTCAGCGTGCAAATAGGCGAAGCCTGACCCTTGTTGTGTTGAATCCTGTCCGGGTTCCCGGACGTTCTATACCCCACATGCTAAACTCCACCATGAAGCTGGCTAGACAGTCGCTGCGTGCCTCGTTGCACGGAGAGGAAAGTCCGGGCTCCACAGAGCAAGATGCCGGTTAACGACCGGACGCCGTGAGGCGATGGAAAGTGCCACAGAAAATACACCGCCTAAGTTCTTTCGGGAAACGGTAAGGTTGAAATGGCGAGGTAAGAGCTCACCGCGCTGGTGGCAACATCAGTGGCAGGGTAAACCCCATCTGGAGCAAGACCAAATAGGCAAGCTATGGCGCGGCTCGCGTCGCTTGCGGGTAGGTTGCTTGAGCGTCAGGTAACGAAACGCCTAGAGGAATGACTGTCCACGACAGAACCCGGCTTACCGGCCAGCTTCACCTGTTTTTATTCAGCGCCTCTTCCAATTGTGCCGCCGGCATATAGCCTGGGTTGATCACGCCGTTGGCGAAGATCAGTGCGGGCGTGCCGTTCACTTTCAACTTTGCGCCGAGTTGGCGCACTTTTTCTGTTCCTGTTTGGCATTTCCCAGTTGCCGGTGTCACGCCATTCAGCATCATTTCGTCCCATGCCTTCACTTTGTCCGCACTGCACAATACGCCTTGCACCTTTTCAGCCGAGCCTTCGAAGATGGGGTAGAGGAACAGATACAAGGTGACGTTCGTCACGTCTTGCAACTCATGCTCCAACTTCTTGCAATAACCGCAATTCGGATCGGTGAAATAGGCCATCTTGCGGTTGCCATCGCCTTTCACTTTTTTCACGGCAAGGTCGAGCGGCAGCTTGTTGAAATCGACAGCGAACAGTTGGCGTGATCGCGCTTCTGTGACATTGCGCCGCATCTTAAGATCGAACATATTGCCGTCGATGAGGTATTGCACCGATTTGTCGGTGTAGAAGATATGGTCGCCCGTCACCACTTCATACAGGCCGACGATGGGCGTTCTGTTCACCTGCGAAACGGGGCCAATGAGTTGCTCATAGTTCTTTTGCAGATTGGCTTTGATGGTCGCGGCAGTCTTGTCTTCTTCGGCAGCGTGCGCGAGTGAAACAGTGAGTAGCAATACAAGCAGTGATCTAAGCATGAACAAAGTCCTTAGGTGCAATCAGTTGAGAGCGTGACGTGCCAACATCTTCTTCAGCGGCACGATCTTGTTGGTGGCGGAGAGGCCGATGTTGCGCAAGGTGCGCAGGACCGGGTTGTCGTTGACGAACAGGTGTTTCAACGCATCCGTGGTGAGTTGCATGGAAAGGATGTCGGCCTTGCGGGCGCGTTCATAACGGCGCAGCAATCCCAAGTCGCCGCAATCCAGCGCACCGCGTTGTAGCAGCACTTGGGCCAATTCCCGCGCATCGTGCAGACCCAAGTTCACGCCATGCCCGGATAGTGGATGGATGTTATGCGCGGCATCGCCTATCAAGGCCAGGCGTGGCTTGGTCAGATGTGCCAGATTCAGCACGCGTAGCGAGAACGAGGCGGGCGGAGTGATGACCTGCAACTCGCCCAGCGTATGTTGGGAAGCCTCGGAAACACGAGCGCTGAGTTCTTCGTGAGTAAGCGCCAACAGTTCGGCCGATCTTTCCGGGCTGACCGACCACACGATGGAGATGCGTTTGCCCGGCAACGGCAGCAAGGCAAGGATGCCATCCTCAGTGAACCACTGATGGGCGATGCCACGGTGCGTCTTTGTGGTGGTGAAGTTGGCGACCACTCCGTGCTGATGATAGGGGGTGGGGACTTCCGGCATATTCGATTGATGACGCACCCAAGAGTCGCGACCATCCGCGCCGACGATGAGTTTGGCTTTGATCTCGCGCCCATCCTTCAATTTCAAATGAGCCGCATCGTCGTGCCAAGTGAGTTCGGCGCATTGAGCCGGCTGCAACAACGTGAGGTTTGCTTGATCGTGCAGGGCTTTCCATAGCGCATGCTGGATCAGGCGGCTTTCCATGATGAAGGCCAGTTCGGGAGCGCCAAGCTGGTAGGCACTGAAGTTCAGTTTGGAACCGGTATCGCCGAATACGCGCATCTCTTCGATCTGCTGGATACGGGATGTGTCCAGATGTTCCCACGCACCGCAGGTCTTCAGGAAGTCCACATTGCCGGGGGTGAAGGCGTAAATTCGACTATCCCACTCGGTCTCTAGGCTGGGTAGGTTCTGCCCCTCGACCAAGGCGATGCTTAAGTCGCTGTTCTTGAGAGAGGCTGCCAGTGCGGCCCCTACGATGCCGCCGCCTACGATAACGATGTCGAATTCCATATCGAATCCCTAGAAGAATAATTCTGCGAGCAATCATAGCATGGGGCAGTTGATTAAATTATAATCAGCGCCCTTTTGGAAATGCCCCCATGCAAATCGGCCGTTATAAATTGAAAAACAACCTTATCGTCGCACCCATGGCAGGCGTGACCGATAGACCGTTCCGCATGTTGTGCAAGCGCATGGGCGCAGGTATGGCTGTGTCCGAAATGGTCGCTTCCAATTCCTTGCTCTACGGTTCCGAGAAGACAAAACGCCGCGCCAACCACGAAGGCGAGGTCGACCCCATCTCCGTGCAGATCGTCGGTGCCGATCCCAAGATGCTGGCTCAGGCCGCACGCTACAACGTGGATCACGGTGCGCAGATCATCGACATCAATATGGGCTGTCCGGCCAAAAAGATATGCAATGTGATGGCAGGTTCCGCACTGATGCAGAACGAGAAACTGGTGGCCGAGATATTGGAGGCCGTGGTCGGCGCGGTGGACGTGCCAGTCACCTTGAAGATACGTACCGGTTGGGACAAACAAAATCGCAATGCGGTGAACATCGCACGCATCGCCGAATCCAGCGGCATCCAGGCACTCGCCATCCATGGCCGTACCCGTGCCTGTGCCTACACCGGCGATGCGGAATACGAAACCATCCGTGCCGTTAAAGATGCGGTGCGTATTCCCATCATCGCCAACGGCGACATCACCACACCGGAGAAGGCGCGCTTCGTGTTGCAACACACGGGCGTCGATGCCGTGATGATCGGCCGCGCCGCGCAAGGGCGTCCGTGGCTGTTCCGCGAGATCGAATACTTCCTGAACACAGGTACACATCTCGTCGCGCCCGAGGTGAATGAGATTTGTCGCGTGTTGCTGGGCCACGTGAGCGACCTGTACGACTTTTATGGTGATCTCCCCGGGCTGCGCGTGGCACGCAAGCACATCTCTTGGTACACCAAAGGATTGCATGGTTCTGCCGCCTTCCGTTTCCGCATGAACCAGTTGGAAACCATCGATGAGCAGTTGCAGGCAGTGAATGATTTTTTTGATGAATTGCAAAGCAACGGATCGCATTTGCATTATGTGGAGGCAGGGGAAGTGCAATGAGTGATTGCCCGATCAACGAGAACGACATCGCCAAGCATGTGCGCAAAGCGGTGAACGACTATTTCAAAGACCTGGATGGCGAGGAGCCATCCTGTGGCGTGTACGATATGGTGATCTGTTGTGTGGAAAAGCCGCTGATCGAGACAGTTCTACTGCATGCCGAAGGCAACCAGACACGCACTGCCGAATTGCTCGGCATCAATCGCAACACCCTGCGCAAAAAGATGCAGCAATACAAGATCAAATAACTACTGGGAAACATCATGGCAACCATCACACAAGCACTCATCAGCGTATCGGATAAATCCGGCATCCTCGAATTCGCCAAAGGCCTTGACGCACTCGGCGTGAAGATTTTGTCTACCGGAGGTACGGCCAAGCTGCTCGCCGACAGCGGCGTGCCTTGCACCGAAGTCGCTGACTACACCGGCTTCCCCGAGATGCTGGACGGCCGCGTGAAGACGCTGCAACCCAAGGTTCACGCGGGTATTCTGGCGCGCCGCGATCTGCCAGAACACGTCGCGACCTTGAAGCAGCACGACATCCCGACCATCGACTTGGTGGTGGTGAATCTGTATCCGTTCGCGGCGACCATCGCCAAACCCGGCTGTACATTGGAAGACGCCATCGAGAACATCGACATCGGCGGTCCGACCATGGTGCGCTCCGCTGCCAAGAACTACGCGCACGTTGCCATCGTCACCGACCCGGCCGATTACGCGGATGTGTTGGCCGAGATGCAGACCAACAAGGGTGCTGTGAGCGACGCGACCCGTTTCGATCTGGCCAAGAAAGCCTTCTCGCACACCGCCGCCTACGACAGCATGATCAGCAACTATCTGACTGCCATCAACAGCGACGGCACGAAGAGCGAGTTCCCTGCGCAGATCAACTTCAATTTCGCCAAGGTGCAAGACATGCGCTACGGTGAGAACCCACATCAGCACGCCGCGTTCTATCGTGACCTGAACCCAGTCAAAGGCGGCATCTCCGATTACACCCAAGTGCAGGGTAAAGAACTTTCCTACAACAACATCGGCGACTCCGATGCGGCGTGGGAATTGGTCAAGACCTTCGACGCGCCTGCGTG
>JARCRR010000195.1 GCA_029850565.1 Gallionella sp.
GTGCCGAGCTTCCGCGAAGGCAAGGTGGTGCGTATGGAGCAATGGTTGTCCGAGCGCGGTTGGGGGTGGGCGAGTTTCGAGCAATCGTGGTTCTACAGTGATTCTTTGAATGATCTGCCGCTCTTGGCCAAAGTCCGGCATCCTGTTGCGGTCGATCCCGATCCGACATTGCGCGCACATGCAGAAAAACAAGGCTGGCAGGTGCTCTCTCTGCGCTGATTATTTAAGGGATAGCCGGGGTGTATAATCCCAACCGTCGCCGCACTCTTAGCGGCGATTCAACTTTCCAGACAATGATAAAAAGACTGATCAAACGAGTTTTCGGTAAATCGGCTGCGACGCGCTCGGTAGGCGCAGCGCTGGTGATCCCCTTCGAAGCGCACAAGGTGAGCCGAGACGGCATCAGCTTCGGTGCCAAGCGCGTCACCGATGGCCTGCAAGCGGCAGGGTTTAGAGCTTTTGTGGTGGGTGGCGCTGTGCGCGATCTCATTCTGGATAAGAATCCCAAGGATTTTGATGTGGCGACAGATGCCACACCGGAGGAGGTGCGTCGTGTGTTCCGTCGCGCTCGCATCATCGGGCGGCGATTCAAATTGGTGCATGTGATGTTCGGAGAGGAGACGGTCGAAGTATCCACCTTCCGTCGCGCCATTGATGCAGAAGATGCAGAGACCGACGAGCATGGTCGCATCCTGCGCGACAACGAATTCGGCGACCAAGAGCAAGATGCTGCGCGTCGTGATTTCACCGCCAATGCGCTGTTCTACGATCCCGCCACGCAAGAGATATTCGACTATCACAACGGCTATGCCGACATCCGCGCCAATATCTTGCGCATAATCGGCGACCCTGAGGTGCGTTACCGCGAAGACCCAGTGCGTATGCTGCGTGCGGTGCGTCTCTCCGCCAAGTTGGGGATGAAGCTGGATCCTGCGACTGCCGCTCCCATCTCCAAGATGAAAGATCTGTTGAGTAATGTGCCGGAAGCGCGCATGTTCGACGAGATGCTTAAGTTGCTGTTGTCGGGTCATGCGCTGGAGTGCATCAAGAAATTGCGCCAGATGGAATTGCATCACGGCATGTTACCGATGTTGGATGTCATCCTTGAGCAGCCGATGGGTGAGAAGTTCGTCATGCTGGCCTTGAAGAACACCGATGAACGCATCGCGGCAGAGAAACCGACATCTCCAGCATTCTTGTTCGCAGCACTGTTGTGGCACGAGGTTTTGGCGACTTGGAAGATCAAACAAGATGCGGGCGAGCGCCCTATCGCCGCGATGCATGCGGCCATGGATGAAGTGCTGGAGCGTCAACGTGCACAACTCGCCATTCCGCGCCGTTACGACACGGTGATGAAAGAGCTCTGGTTGTTACAGCCACGCTTTGAGCAACGCGGTGGACAACGCCCGATACGTTTGTTGGCGTTGCCGCGTTTCCGTGCCGCCTACGATTTCATGTTGTTGCGTTGCCAGAGTGGCGAAGCGGAAGTCGAACTGGGCACATGGTGGGAAGAGTTTCAACATGCCGACGATGAACGTCGCGCTGAGATGTTGTTGCCCGACACCGCCGGACCCAAGAAACGTCGACGCCGCACCAAGAAACCTTCAAATGCCGTGCAGGCAGAGTTGCCCATCGACTGATGAAGCATGTCGCTTTTGTAGGACTGGGGAGCAATCTGGCCGAACCGTTAGATCAAGTGGCTCATGCACTCGATGAGTTGGCTCGATTGCCGGACACGCGTGTGGTCAGAAGGTCGTCGATGTATCGCAGCGCGCCGGTAGGCTATCTGGAGCAACCCGATTTCATCAATGCCGTGGCGCAGATCGAAACCGAGTTGACGCCGCGCGCGTTGCTGGAGGCATTGTTGGTGTTGGAGCTTGAATGCGGTCGCACGCGCGAGTTCCTTAATGCCCCAAGAACCTTGGATTTGGATGTGTTGATGTACGACGACCTCATCCATCATGAACACGGTTTGACCATTCCTCATCCGCAGATGCATCTGCGTTCGTTCGTGTTGCAGCCTTTGGTGGAGATCGCGCCGGATTGTGTGATACCCGGTGTCGGCAGGGCAGACGAAGCGTCGCAACGATGCATAGGTCAAATACTGGAGCGGCTTTGAGATGCCACTGAGTAAATATCGTTACATCGTTGTCGAAGGGCCCATCGGTGTGGGCAAGACTAGCTTAGCCAAGCGCTTGGCCGAGTATTCAGAGGCACAGACGCTGTTGGAAAAACCGCAGGACAATCCGTTCTTGTCGCGCTTCTACGATGACACGGCACGCTATGCTTTACCCACGCAACTGTTCTTCCTGTTCCAGCGCATCAACGAAGTACGTGATCTGGCGCAGATGGACATGTTCCGCAGTCGCACCATCTCCGATTATCTGTTCGAGAAAGACGCCCTGTTCGCCCGGCTCACCCTGAGTGACGACGAATACAAACTTTACCAATCCATCTACCAAAGCCTTGCGCCGCAAGCACTGGCGCCGGATCTGGTGATCTATCTGCAGGCCTCCACCGAATCGCTGATTGAACGCGTAAGACGTCGCGGGCATCGCTACGAACGCGCCATCTCGGACGAATATCTCACTCGTCTATCGGACGGCTACGGCGAATTCTTCCACCACTACGAGGCTGCACCGGTATTGATCGTGAATAGCGAGCATCTGAATTTTGTGGATAATGCGAACGATTTCAAACTGCTGCTGGACCGTATCGGCAGGATGCGTGGACAGCGCGAATACTTCAACGTCGGCAGTGATTAAATATTGTTTTACCCGTTCGCTTTCTCCCCCGCTGGCGGGGGAGGATTGAGGAGAGGGTTAGAGAGGGCTTGATGCGTAAGACACTCACCACTTTGCAGAACATGCGCGGCAAGGGCGAGAAGATCGCCGTGCTGACCTGCTACGACGCTAGCTTTGCCGCGCTGTTGGAGAACAACGGTGTCGATGTGCTACTGGTCGGCGATTCACTCGGCATGGTGATACAAGGTCGCGAGTCCACCTTGCCAGTCACCATAGAGCAGATGGCGTATCACACCGCTTGTGTGGCGAGCGGTGCGCAGCAGGCATTTATCATCGCCGACATGCCATTCGGTACTTCACAATTTTCTGCACGCGAGACTTTCGCCCATGCCGTGCAGTTGATGCAGGCTGGAGCAGAGATGATCAAGCTCGAAGGCGGTGTCGAGATGGCGGAGACCATCCACTTCCTCACCACGCGCGGCATCCCGGTGTGTGCGCACATCGGCCTTACACCGCAGTCCGTGCATCAATTGGGCGGTTACCGCGTGCAGGGCAGGGGTGATGCCGCAGCACAACGTCTGCGTGAGGATGCGCTGGCGTTGCAACAAGCGGGTGCGGGCATGATCGTGATAGAGGCCGTGCCTGCGGTGCTGGCCGCGGACATCACTGATCATCTTTCCATTCCCACTATCGGTATCGGCGCGGGGGCGGGTTGCTCAGGGCAGGTTTTGGTGCTGCATGACATGCTGGGTATCTACCCAGGCAAGAAGGCGCGCTTCGTCAAAGACTTCATGCCGGGTGCAGGTTCCATCGCGCAAGCGGTGGAGAACTATGTCACCGCAGTAAAGTCCGGTGCGTTCCCAACCGCAGAGCATTCCTTCTGATGAGACTCATCCATGCTGTCGCCGAGCTGCGCGCCCGTCTGGCGAGCGAGACGGCCATCGCTTTCGTGCCTACTATGGGAAACCTGCACGAGGGGCATATCGAACTGGTGCGCATGGCCCGTCAACGAGGGACATGCGTGGTGGTGAGTATCTTCGTCAATCCCCTGCAGTTCGGCCCCAACGAGGATTTCGATAAGTATCCGCGCACCTTGGATGCAGACTGCGCCAAGCTGGCGGGCTTGGCGGATGTGGTGTTCGCACCAGCGGTTGGGGACATGTATCCAGAACAACAGACTCTGTATGTCGAACCGCCGCCCATCGCTAACGAGTTGTGCGGCGCGTTCCGTCCCGGCCATTTTCGCGGCATGGCGACCGTGGTGCTGAAGTTGTTCAATCTGGCGCAACCGCAGATCGCCATTTTTGGTAAAAAGGATTATCAACAACTCGCCATCATTCGGCAGATGGTCACCCAGTTCAATCTGCCCATAGCGATCATCGGTGCAGAGACCTCACGTGCTGCCGATGGGCTGGCCTTGAGTTCGCGCAACCAATATCTTTCTCCAGAAGAGCGAACCGAAGCCACTAATCTGTATCGAATACTGACTGAAGTAGCGAACGAGTTGAAAGCTGGTGAGAAAGACCTTGCCAGGACTGAGTTGAAAGCCAGCCAAGCCCTTGCTAATCGTGGGTGGCAAGTGGATTATGTGGCTATCCGAAGCCAAAACGGCCTGATCAAGCCGGTGGTGGAAGAGCGCAAATTGGTGGTGGCTGCGGCGGCAAGGCTAGGCAAGACTCGGTTGATCGATAATCTCGAGGTTTGTCTTTAGGGCGTCGTTGTTTATAATGCGCGCCCCTAGCGGATAGGGAAGGAGGATGTGACCATGCAACGAACCATGCTACAAGCGAAATTGCACCGTGTGCGCGTGACGCAGTCTGAACTGCATTACGAGGGTTCGTGCGCCATCGACGACGACCTGTTGGATGCGTCCGGCATCAAGGAATACCAGCAGATAGATATCTACAACGTCACCAACGGCGAACGTTTCACCACCTACGCTATCCGTGCTCAACGCGGCTCACGCACTATCTCGGTGAACGGCGCGGCCGCGCACAAGGCCAATCCCGGCGATATCCTCATCATTGCGGCGTATTCCATCTATTCCGAGTTGGAGTTGCAGAAATATCATCCATCACTCGTCTATGTGGACGAACACAATCGCATCATCGCGCATCGTGAGCGCATCCCGGTCCAAGCTGCGTAGACGACCTTAATATCCGCACAAGCATCAAAGAGTTGCTGCAATTTCGCCAGTCAATTAGGGATTAGGTACTCGATTCAAGAAAAGGGGAAATTGCATGAGCTTACTAATACAAAGGTCTTTGTCTGTCGTTTTCTTCCTTGTTTTGCTAAGCGGCATAGCGGTTGCGGATGAACATGAGGCAGCAATGGTTGAGACCTATGAGCAAGATGCTTGGATATCCGCCAAGGACATCAATACTCAGGAAGCTTATGAGGCTTATCTGGCCGATTATGCCAATGGTCGTCACGCAAAATATGCTAAAGCAGCGATCAACAAGATCGCAAAAGCAGAACAGCTTGCAGAAAGGGGTGTTCGCAAAGAAGTCGATGCAGATAAAGTCGTCGAAAGTCCCCTTGCAACTAGCGTTGCGACAGAGATCGTTAAACCGCAATCAGGTCTTGTCGTTCCTGTCTCTGACGCCCCCTCTGTCCCCTCGGAACCTGCCGAAACTCCCGCAGCAACTCAGTCACAATTGCCTGTGAATGTGACTGAAAAGTAATCAACAAGAAGTCCACTCATAAATTCCGGTAGGAACGAACTCCAGTAAGAGAGCATCGAAAGGATGCTCTATTACGGATATATAGATCAGTCCTCAAACCGTTTGATCATGATGCGGCGTAGCAGCTTGTCTTTGACGATGAACTGGTGATATAGCGCAGCGGCGACATGGAACACCACCAGCAATAGCATGATGCCGATGAACAGTTCATGGACTTCTTTGGCATCTACCTTATGGAAATCCGGGATCAATGTTGGATCGCCGGCTTTCAGTGCATTGATCACACCGGAGGTCACAGCAGTGATGAAGCCCGTTACAGCGACCGCGATCACGGTGAGATTGGTCAGCAGATGCGTCAAAGCGGCGACCTTGTTCAGCAGCGGATTGGCGTTGGCAGGAGCTGGTTCGCCATCTTTTTTTCTGAAGTAGATACGGACCAGGGTGAGCAGCAACACGAGGTCGCCGATGAGGAAGTGCACGGGATACATCGAGAGTTTCGCTGCGGCATCTTTGCTCTCATCCAATTCGTGGCCGAAGTAGAAGGCGATGATGATAAGGACGAAGATCGCCCAATGCATGATGGCAGTGCGTTTGCTGTATTGCTTCATGTGTATCTCCTGTTGAAAAAATGCCTGTGCATTTTAACGGATTGCCCCGGAAAATATCCCTGCTATATCCGGGATGATATGGGCAAGCGTAAGGTCGCGACCAATCCGCCACCTTCGCGTGCGGTCAATATCAATTCCCCTTGATGAGCCTTGGCTGTACGTTCGACGATAGCCAATCCCAATCCTGAGCCGCTCGCATCGCTACGTGCACTTTCCAGTCGCACGAAAGGTCGTTTCGCCGCTTCGATATGTTCGTTTTGGATACCAATGCCATGATCGGTAACGGAGATGTCGATATTCCTTCCATCCTGCCGTAAGCGTACCGCTATATCTCCGTCGCCATATTTCACGGCATTATCCAGAAGGTTGGAAAGCGCGCGCTTGAGTAGCTGGGGGCGTAAGGTCTGGAGGGGTAGTGCTTGCAGGTCGGAGATGATCGGCGGGGTGTGTTCTTTGTAATGTCGGATAGTTTCATTCACGAGTGCGACGAGGTCGGTTGCTATGGGGGGCTCTAGTTCATCTAGTCGTGCGTAATCGAGGAACTGCTGGATGATCTCATCCATCTGTGTGACATCGGCATTGAGCCCATCACGTAGCGGTGTGTCAGTGCTCAATTCAGCCGCGAGCCGGATACGAGTCAATGGCGTGCGCAGATCGTGTGAGATACCTGCCAATACGAGCGCGCGTTCTCTTGCGTTGGCGGCGATATCAGATGACATCTGGTTGAATGCTCGGAATACAGTGGCGATCTCTTGCGAGCCTTCTTCGGATAGTGGCAGCGGTGTTTGACCTTGGCCTATTTGCTTTGCCGCATCTGATAATCGCCTGAGAGGGCGCGCAACCTGTCGGGCAATGAGATACGCACCCAGCAGAGCGAGTAACAGGGTGATGACACCCCACGTCAGCAGGACATGCGAGATGGGTTGTTCGATGCGTTCGTGCGGCAACGCCAGCCAGAATTCGTCGGACCCGATACGGAAACTCACCCACAAGGCATCCATCCCATTTCGGATGATGGCGAAATGCGTGTCAGGTCCCAGTTCGGCTCTAACCTTGTGCATCATCTGTTGGATTTCCGGCGGACCATCTACAAGCGGCGTGATCACATCGTCTGCTTCTGCCATCTCTACTCGCATGCCTTCGGCGTCGTGCAACTCGGCTAACAAGGCAGTGCGCCATTCGGGGGCGGCTGATAACACGGCGGCACGTGTCAGATTGACCACCGAGACGATCAGTTGTGCCATCTGTTGCGAGCGAGGTTCCTGTTCTGCAATGCGAAAAACGAATAGTGAGGTCGAGAGCGAAAGCACGATCAAGATGACGATCAGCAGAAAGGAGCGGGCGAGGAGTGTCTTAGGCATTATTGTTTCACCCCATCCGGGACGAAGACATAACCGTGCCCCCATACCGTCTGGATGAAACGCGGCTGGTCGGTATCGGGTTCGATGAGTTTGCGCAGACGCGAGATCTGCACATCGATGGCACGGTCGAAGGGTTCGTGGTCGCGGCCACGCGACAACTCCATCAGCTTGTCGCGTGATAACGGGTGACGGGGATGTGTGACCAGCGTTTTCAATAGGCCGAACTCGCCAGTCGTCAGCGCAACGAGGATGCCGGCACGTTTCAATTCGCGCGTACCCAGATTGAGTTCGCAGTCGCTGAAGGAGATGATCTTCTCTTCAGTTTCCGGTGCACCAACGGGCTGGTTGCCTTTGCGTCTAAGAACGGCGTTGATGCGGGCGACCAGCTCGCGCGGATTGAATGGCTTGGGTAGATAGTCGTCCGCGCCCATCTCCAATCCGACGATGCGGTCGATCTCATCACCTCTGGCAGTGAGAAGAATGACTGGAACGTTTTCTCCCGTGCCACGCAGTCGGCGCAGGATGGAGAGGCCATCCTCTTTGGGCAGCATCAGGTCGAGTACGAGGAGATGGAAGCGTCCCGTACGCAATGCGGTGTTCATGGCCTCTCCATCGTTAACAGCTTTGGTATCGAAACCTTGTTCGCTCAGATAGCGCAGTAGCAAGTCGCGCAGGCGAACGTCGTCGTCGATGATGAGGATGCGGTGTCGGTTGTCCATGGCGTAATCATAAACGTGCACCGCCGCGTAACTGTGAGAATTTGTTGATGAACCAGCTTCCTGAAACAAATAGTTACAATTCAGCCGTTGCCGTACACACACGTCTTACATTTCAATCCCATCATTCCCACCACGCCAATGGGGCGGACGAGCAATAAGCACAGGAGAACACCATGAATGCAATCTTAAAGACATTGATCGCTACGAGTATCGTCGCAACATTCAGCATGAACGCAGTTGCTGCCGATACCGTACAAACCACGCAGCAACGTTTGGAGCGCATGAAGACGATGACGCCGGAACAGCGCGCCAAAGAGCATGAAAAGATGCGCAAAGAGCACGAGAAGATGAAACCGGAGCAGCGAGAGCAGGAGCGCAAGGCGATGCAAGAGTATATGGAGAAGCAGTCACCAGAGGAACGCCGTGCCATGCGCAAGCAGATGCATGAGGATATGCAACGCATGAGTCCTGAAGAACGTCGCGCTCACCGTGAAGCCATGAAGGAGGATTGGGATGCGATGACGCCGGAACAGCGTGCGGAACGTCGCAAAGAGATGCGCGAGCATTTCGACAAGATGTCTCCCGCGGAACGCAAAGAGATGCGCAAAGAAATGAAGGAGCACATGAAAGGCATGTCGCGTGAAGAGCGTCGCGAGATGCGCAAGGAGATGCATGACCGCTTCGAGAAGATGACACCGGAAGAGCGCAAGGAATTCAAACGCGGCATGAAGAGCGGCGACGGAATGCCGCCGTTCGACGGACCTATGGGCGGCATGCCGCCGAGATGATGGCGTTTAGCTTTGGTCTTTAAGCCAAGCCAAAGCGCCCGATCCTGCAACACGCCCGCTGGCGAAACAAGCGGTCAGCAAGTAACCGCCGGTGGGCGCTTCCCAATCCAACATCTCGCCCGCGCAGAATGTGCCGGGCGATCTTTTAAGCATCAATCTTTCATCCAGCGATTCGAAAGTCACGCCACCCGCGCTGCTGATCGCTTCACTTAAAGGGCGGGCTGCGATGAGTGCCAACGGCAAGGCTTTGATAGTGCCCGCCAGTAATTCAGCATCGTTCATCTGTTGCGTATCCAATGCTTCACGCAACAGATTCGCCTTCACACCTTTCAAGCCCAAACGACTTTGCAGATGGCTGGTGAGCGAGCGCGACCCACGCGGATGCGACACCTCGGTCTGCACCCGTTGCAGCGACCAATCTGGTAGCAAATCCAAGTAGAGCACGGCGCTACCGCTACGTTCGATCTCGTCACGTATTGGTGCGGAGAGGCCATAGATGAGACCGCCTTCGATGCCATGCTCGGTAATCACGCATTCACCTTGTTTTCGGACATCAGCGAAAGTGACGGCAATGGATTTAAGAGGTTCGCCGACGAAACGCTCGCGAAAGTGTGTGCTCCAAGCGATGTCGAAACCGCAGTTGCTTGGGCGAAGGGGCGCGACACTTGCGCCATGTTGTTCGAGTAGCTTTACCCACACCCCATCCGAACCGAGTTGCGGCCAACTGCCGCCCCCCAAAGCCAAGACCACCGCATCGGTATTGATCAGTCTCTCGCCGTCCGGCGTGATGAATCGCAATGCGCCTTGTGCGTTCCATCCGTTCCAGCGATGGCGCATATGGAATCGCACGCCGTTCTCGCGCAGACGGTGCAGCCAAGCGCGCAATAACGGTGCGGCTTTCATATCCGTGGGGAACACGCGGTTGGACGTGCCTACGAAGGTGGATATGCCGAGACCGTGTATCCAATCGCGCAAGGCATCAGGTGGAAACGTGTTCAGCAATGGTTCGATGTGCGACTTTTGCGCACCATAGCGCGTGAGAAAATCCGCGAACGGTTCTGCATGCGTGATGTTCATACCGCCTTTGCCCGCCATGAGGAACTTGCGCCCCACGCTGGGCATGGCGTCATACACATCGACGCGGACGCCTGCCTGAGATAGCACCTCCGTCGCCATCAAGCCCGCAGGCCCGCCGCCGATGACGGCGACAGTATGCGTGCGCCGGGCGGGATTCAAATCGATACTCCGCGTCGTGCGGCCATGCTTTGACCGACCACGCGCTGTTGTGTGTCAGTCAGCAGGGTAGCGGCCAGCGGCAGTAATTGTCCGTTCTCCACTGCGATATGCCGTGTGTAGACATCGATGAAGTGACGGGCGATGTTCGCGTCCAGGGTTTTTGCTTGATCTTCAGCGATGCCGATCAACAACGGGCGCAGACTTTGCCATGCGGCTTCCATTCCTTTGTGTTCTTGCAGCAATCCGGCAATGAGTGATGCGGCAGCTTGGTCTTGTGTGGCGAGTAGCTGCGGGAAGAGGTCTTGCTCTTCGTCTTGGTGGTGATATTGCCCGGCGGTATCGAAGTATCGCAGAATGGCGCGGGCAGCTTGGCTTGTCTGTACATCGTTACCTTGTGTTGCCAGATACGTCACCAGGCGATTCAGCGTGACGCATTGCGCCTCTATCCTGCCGTGGCAGGCGCGCAGCATGGCCAGCGGGTCATCAAAGGTGGGGGCACTTGCGCTACCGAGCAGGGAATCCATAGGGCGATTTCACAATGAGGGAAAGGGATCGTGCGTGACGGCCGCTGCGACGATATAGAAGAAGGCGAGCTGTGCCGACAGCCACGCGACAAGCCGCATCGAATCCGTTTTTGCAAAGCGGAACGCCAGCATGCCCAAACCGATGTAGAGCAACAGCGCCAATATCTTCGCGGCCAACCACGGTGAGTTGAATGGTGTGTAACCGAGTTGCCATGCGAGCAGGATCGCGCTGGTGAGCAGGATCGTATCGATGCTGTGAGGCGCGATCTTCAACCAGCGTTGCCGCATGATGGGCGAGTGGCGCATGAGCCAGATGCCCCGCAAAAGGAACAGGCTGTAGCTGAGGGCGACGCAGGTGATGTGGATGGCTTTGAGCATCGGCGTATCAGTCTCTCTTGAGTTGCTTATCTAGCCGATCTTTCGCATGTGCTTGTGCTTTGTCATAGATGACAGACAAGTCGGCGGCACTCACATCGATCACTCCATCCATTTGTTCCAGCGCACGCTCGATGTCGGCCAGTTCGGGAATCACCGTAGGTTCGAGTTTCGGCGGCATGGATGCGGTTGCCTGGACAGGATAGCGTCTGCCGGGCAGCACGTTGTTGATGAGCAGCGCCAGCAGTAAAGAAATGAGTACATTAGCGATGATGATCATCGCCACCCATCGCCCCCCCATGTCATGGAATTGCCCGCCTGCCAATACGAGTGTCAGTGCGGTGGCCGCCCCCGGAGGGTGCAGACAATTCAAGTAATGCATCAGGAAGATGGCGGTGCCGACCGCGACCCCTGCCGCAATGGCCGGATCGGGGATAAGCACGATACAGACCCAACCGGCGAGGGCGGAGACCAAATGGCCGCCGACCAGATTCCAGGGTTGTGCGAAGGGACTGTGCGGGGAAGCGAACAGCAGCACGGCAGAGGCTGCCATCGAACCCAACATCAACAGCGGATAACTATGTTGAGGTAATGCATAGAGCGCCCACGCCAGTAGCAGGATGGCGATGCCGCCTGCCAATCCACTGCGAACCTTTTCCAGAAACGGGGTGGGGGTCTTGTGAGGGATGAATGACTTTATGAATGATCTGAGACTCATTTCTTCAGCTTTGCTTTTGAGCCAGGGAGCAGATCAGCCAAAGTGCTTCCATCCAGCGTATCCATGAAAGCTTTTTGCGCATTGAAGAATATCTTTCGCAAGCGGCAATTGGGCATCAGCGGGCAGCAATCATCGAGCGCCTCTTCCTTCATGCAGTACAGAAGCGCGAGATTGCTTTCCATCAGTCGCACGACATCGCCAATCGATATCTCTGCGGGTGCGTGTGCGAGCCGGATCCCGCCATTCCTGCCCCTTTCACTTACGACGACACCTGCCGCAACCAACTGCATGACGACCTTCATCAGGTGAGTCTTGACGATGTCGAAGGCTTCGGATACCTCCGCGATGGTGGCAGGCTCGTCTTTCTGGCCCAGGTAGATCAGGGTGCGCAGCGCGATATCGGTGGAGAGATTGAGTTGCATAGTGAGGTACCGGGTTCATGAGCGTCATGTTTATGCACGACATTCTGCCGCATATTCGACCTGATTCATATTACATTCATTTTAGTTGCATCTTTCAAAAAATAGGAATACATTGTCATTCAATGAATCATTTAATGCGGCTTGGGTAGAACAACATGATCGAACCGGCAAGTCTTGGAAATTTCTTCACCATCTTCTTTACTTCCGCGATGGTGATCATGTTGGGTGCGCTGTACGCATTGCTGTTCGCCTTCTCCCGCCTCAAGGGTGACGCTCGCCTGATGCCATTGGCTTACCTCTCTTACGCGGGTCTTCTTATCTCCACCTTATTTCTTGCGGATGCGGCCAATCTGCTGAAACACCCTTTTTGGACGGTCATCGTTGCATTCATGTTGGTGGGTTACTTGCTCGCACCGCATGCGATCTGGCATTTGTGCGTGGGCACACATGCTGATGAGCATGCAGAAGTGCAGCCGGTACCGCTTAAAGATTTTTAACGTTGAGTAAGGGAGATAACCATGGCGACAAGTCAGTGGTGGGCATCTGAATCATTCTGGCGCAAGACGGCGATCTGGGTCACCGGCGGGTCATTCGTCGCGCTGATCTTTTTAACGATGGACACGATTCCGCAGATATCCAGCGGGTCTAAACGCGTTCCGGCATATTCGGTCATCAATCATCGTATCGAATACAAGTTCGACGAGAAGCGTCACGTGCAAGTGCCTGTGATAGGTGCGAAAGAGCCGCTGTTCGGTAAAGAGTTGAACGAAGAAGAAGCCGAAGCATTGGTCAAACTGGGCAAGTTGACGACGCAGGCGAAGAACTGCATGAATTGTCATACCTTGCTGGGCAACGGTGCCTACTACGCGCCCGATCTCACCAAATCATGGCTGGATCAATACTGGGGTACTAAAGAGGTGCGCGAAGTGCAGATGGTCGAATTCATCAAGGATCCCTCCGACAAGTTGCACAACAGTGTGGGACGGCGCATGCCCAAACTCGAGATCACCGACGAGGAAGCGCGCGGTGTGGTGGCCTTCCTGAAATGGATGTCCAGCATCGATACCAACGGTTTCCCCTATAACTTCAAATCCATCGAACAGGAGAATTGATCATGGCGACGCTAGGACAGTTGGATAGTGCCAACCTGAACGGTGGGCAAAAGCTGGCGGTGAAATACTTCACCGTGGCGATCGTGTTATTCGGTGCGCAAGTGTTGTTCGGCCTGCTCTCGGGGCTGCAATATCTGTATCCGGACTTTTTGTACGGCGTACTCGATTTCAGCGTCAACCGCATGGTGCACATCAATGCGCTGGTGGTGTGGCTGCTGTATGGCTTCCTCGGTTCGGTGTATTGGCTGCTGGAAGAAGAATCGCAACATGAAGTGGTCGGACTCAAGTTGGGCAACCTGATCTACTGGGTACTCACCTCTGCGGTCACCGTCGTGGTGCTGGTGTATCTGTTCGTACAGATCGGCCCCGGCAAAGAATCCACCATCTGGCTCATCAACGAAGGCCGTGAATATATCGAGGCGCCGCGCTGGGCTGATATCGGCATCGTGGTGAGCGTGCTGGTGGTGTTCTACAACGTCGCCGCCACCTTCTCCCAAGGCCGCTACACCGGCATCGCGGGTGTGTTGGTGCTGGATATGCTGGCTTTGTTCGGCATCTATCTGGCCGGCATGTTCTACACCACCAACATCTCCATCGATCAATACTGGTGGTGGTGGGTGATCCACTTGTGGGTCGAAGCGACTTGGGAGGTAATGGTCGCCTGCATCATGGCTTATGGTCTGATGAAAGTGTTGGGCGTGAGTCGCAAGATCGTCGAGACATGGTTGTACATCGAAGTCGCGTTGATGTTCGGTTCCGGCATCTTGGGCTTGGGTCACCACTACTTCTGGATCGGCACACCTGAATACTGGTTCAGCATCGGCGGCTTCTTCTCGGCACTGGAGCCGATCCCATTGGTCGCGATGGTGGTGCATGCCGTATTCGATGCGGGTGCGCGGCACGCCAAGAACTCCAACCATCCGGCCATGGCTTGGCTGATAGCCCACGCCTTCGGTAACTTCTTCGGTGCGGGTGTGTGGGGCTTCATGCACACCTTGCCGCAGATCAATCTGTACACACACGGCACACAATGGTCGGCTTCGCACGGTCACCTCGCATTCTTCGGTGCCTACGCCACCATCATCATCGCCATGTTCTACCTCGGTGTGCAGCGTTGGCGCAGCGGGGTGTGGATGTCGGGCGATCTGCCGGGCAACGGCTGGAAGTGGAAGTGGGCGTTGGGTCTGCTCAACCTCGGCATGGTCGGTATGACAGTATCGATGTTGGTCTCCGGTTACGTTCAATCCCAGATCGAACGTGCCATCGAAGGCTCGACTTGGATGGGATATTTCGCCGCCCAGATACACCCTTGGTTTGCGCAAGGCATGTGGTGGCGTGAAGTGTTCGGTGTGATGTTCCTGATTGGATTCGTGCTGTTGGTGTGGGACTTGCTGACCATCGGCAAGGGCGAGAGCCGCGCCATGCAGCCAGCAGTTTCGGAGAATTGATCTGGTAAGAAAGTTGATAGCCCACTTGGACGTGTTTCAGGTGGGTTTTTTTCTGCGAAATAGAAATGACGTATCTGTGATTCACTTTTCAAATTGAGGAGATGATGATGAGAACAGGATTCAATAAAACACTGACAGCGCTAGCCGTCTTGGCTGCGTTGCCATTTGCCGCCTATGCGGCCGAAGCGAATCGAGTTGCACCTGAAGTCGGGGCACACCATGCAGGCACTTCGCCAGTCGGCGCAGTGATCATGCATAAAAACGCCAATGCTGATGCACCCAAGATGACACAGGCGGAATTCGATCAAGCACGCCAGTTATATTTCGAACGCTGTGCAGGTTGTCACGGCGTGTTACGAAAAGGGGCGACAGGCAAAGCGCTCACGCCCAGTACGACGCTCGGACAGGGAACTGAGTATCTCAAAGCATTCATCGGTTATGGCTCACCGGGCGGCATGCCCAACTTCCTGACCTCGGGTGATTTCAATGAAGCCGAAGTTGATCTGATGGCGCGTTATTTGCAGCAAGAACCACCGGTACCACCCGAGTGGGGAATGAAGGAGATGACGGAGAGCTGGAAGTTGGTCATCAAGCCGGCAGATCGTCCGAAGAAGAAGATGAACAAGGTCAACCTGAAGAACGTGTTTTCGGTGACCTTGCGCGATGCGGGCGAAGTGGCGCTGATCGATGGCGATACCAAACAAATTTGGGGCATCGTTAAGACGGGCTATGCGGTGCACATCTCGCGTGTCTCGGCATCAGGGCGTTATGTCTATGTGATCGGGCGCGATGGCAAGTTGGATCTGATCGACATGTGGTTCGAACAACCTACCGTGGTGGCGACCCTCAAGGTGGGTATCGAGGCGCGTTCAGTTGAGACATCCAAGTTCAAAGGTTTCGAAGATAAATACGCGGTCGCAGGATCGTACTGGCCGCCTCAATACGTCATCACCGAAGGGGACACGCTCAAGCCACTGAAGATAGTCTCCTCGCGCGGCATGACCGTGGATGGCGAATATCATCCCGAGCCGCGTGTCGCTTCCATCGTGGCGTCGCCGCACAAACCAGAGTGGGTCATCAACCTCAAAGAGACCGGCATGATCCAGTTGGTGGATTATTCCGATATCAAGAACTTGAAGACCACCACCATCGAGTCTGCCAAGTTCCTGCATGACGGCGGCTGGGATTCGACCAAGCGTTATTTTCTGGTGGCTGCCAATGCATCCAACAAGGTGGCAGTAGTGGATACCAAGTTGGGAAAACTGGCCGCCTTGGTCGAGACGCAGCCCAAGCCGCATCCGGGTCGTGGCGCTAACTTCGTGCATCCGAAGTTCGGTCCGGTGTGGGCGACATCCCATCTGGGGGCAGACGTGATCACCTTGATCGGTACCGATCCCGTCAAACATCCAAAGCAAGCTTGGAAAGTAGTACAGGAATTACAGAATCACGGCGGCGGTTCGTTGTTCGTGAAGACGCATCCAAAATCCAAGAACCTGTGGGCAGATGCGCCGTTGAATCCTGACAAGGATGTGTCGCAATCGGTGACGGTGTACGACATCAAGAATCTGGATAAGAAGCCTGAAGTGATCAATATCGTCAAGCTGTCTGGTTTGCCCGAAAGCAAAGCGGTGAAACGTGTGGTGCATGCCGAGTACAACATGGCCGGTGATGAAGTATGGTTCTCTTTGTGGGCAGGTAAGACGGAGCAGTCGGCCATCGTGATCATGGATGACAAGACACGCAAAGTGAAAGCGGTCATCAAGGATCCACGCCTCATCACACCGACGGGCAAGTTCAATATCTGGAACACACAAGAAGATATTTATTAGGTCGTAGCAAGTCCCGCAAGGGGCGGGTTCATCCCGCCCTTTTTCAGCATAAGAAGATGATGAATACTCAATCAAGAATTACTACAAAATTATTCCTGTCGTCGTTCATTGCTATTGCGCCCGTGGCGGCGTGGGCGGAAGAAGACGGCAACAAATTATTGTTGGATGAAGTGGTCGTGACTGCCACAAGAACTGGCGTGACGGCTTCTGATGCGCCTGCCGCAGTCACAGTAGTCAAAGCAAGCGACATACAGAGCAAGAATGCATCCCGCTTGGGCGATGCGCTGGATCAAGTGCCCAGCCTCTATTTGCGTGGTGGTGCACTGGGGCAATCACAAGGCACGGTCGGTACGAGCGGCATGTCTTTGCGCGGTATAGACCAGACGCGGACATTGGTTTTGCTGGATGGACAACCCATCCAGGATGCAGCCACGGGTAAGGTGAATTGGCGTGTGCCATTCGTTGAGGATATCGAGCGCGTCGAAGTCGTACCGGGCGCTTTCTCTTCCTTGTACGGTAGTAATGCCATCGGCGGTGTGGTCAACATCATCACCAAGCAACCGGACAAACGCGAGCTGACGGCTAAGATCAAAAAGGGCTGGGGTGATACCAGCGGTGAGGATGCCAGCTTCTATTTCCGCGACAAGATGGAGAATGGGCTGGGTTTTGCGGGCGGAGTTGGTCGTCAAATACGCGATAGCTATGTGAACGATTTCATTGTTAGAGCACCATCGTGTCCTCCTGCGCCAGCACTTTGTACGCCGGGCACTGTTGTTAATGGAGCACAAGCCATCACCACGCGTGAAGGTGTGCCCACCTATCTGCTTGGCGACTTGGGCAGAACGCCGTGGCAAGCGAACAATGCAGCCGTCAAACTTTTCTATGATTCGGACGCTGGCGGCAAAGTGTTCGCGGGCATCAATCATCAAGAAACCAAGGTGGGTTACACCCAGTTTAATTCTTATCTCAGCAACGCAACGACGGGTGCGCCTGTGACAAGCGGTACACTCGGCATCAACGGGCGACGCGTCACATTCGCGAATGCGGATTTCGCACCTCTCTCTTCGTTGCCGCTATACGAAGCGTCGACTCGATATTTCGCCGGATATGATGGACGCATCGGCAATGACATGCTGTTTAAGATTGACCTTGCCAAGATCGAACGTGCATACAACTTTTCGGCAGCGGGTGCGACCGCACTGTGGAATAGCGGCACGGGGTCTTGGTCTGATACGCCCAACAGCGGTGTCGATGGCACAGCACAATTGAGCTTTCCATTTGGCAACGACCATTTTATGGTCAGCGGATTGGCGCTGCATCAGGATTCGGTGAATCAGAGGGTCTACGCACTGTCCAACTGGCGCGATCCGGCCACCAGGACGGCGCTGAGCAGTGGCTATAACGGTCACTCGAGCACGACCTCCGTTTTTGTGCAGGACGAATTCAGTGCGACAGAAGCGCTGAAGGTCTATCTGGGCGGGCGCTGGGATGAATGGCGTGCACAAGGCGATAACTTTGTTGTCGCGCCAGCCAGTACGACAAAATATGCAGAGCGCAAAGTCTTCGCGTTCAGTCCCAAGGTGTCTGCAACTTATAAACCGATGGAGTCGCTGGTATTGCGCACGTCCTTCGGGCGCTCTTTCCGTGCGCCGACCAATCAGGACCTCTATAGCTCATCCACCAGCCGGGGCAGGACGACGACCGGCGATCCCAACCTGCAGCCGGAGCAGGCGGAGACGTTGGAAATGGGCGGGGAGTGGCGTGCCAGCGCAGCGATCAAGTTGACGGCGACTGTTTACGAGACTCGACTCAGCGACCTGATCTATGTGAAACAAGTCACCACGGTCGCACCGCTTCTCTCGCAACGCATCAACGCGGGAAAGGCGAGAGTGCGCGGCGTAGAACTGGGCGCATCTCACGAGTTGACAAGCTGGTTGGCGGTGGATGCCAACTACGCGTATATCGATTCCAGGATCTTGGAGAACGCAGCCGACCCTTTGAGCGTCGGCAAGCGGTTGACCGATGCACCCAGAAACATCATCGGCATCGGCATGACGGCACATCGGGACGCTTGGTCCGGCAACGTGAATGCGCGTCACGTGAGTCATATCTTTTGGAATGCGCAGAACACCGACGTGATAGAGGGGGTGCCCGGCAGCTACGATGCGCACACCATGGTGAACGCCAAAATCGGTTATGCGTTCACCCAGATGGTGAAAGGTTCGGTAGCAATCAACAATCTGCTGGATACCAAAGCCTATTCCTACTTTCTACTTCCTAGGCGCAATCTCGCCGCTGAATTGGAATTCTCCTTCTGATAACGGCACGTATGAAGCTATGCGTGCCACCCGCAATATACAAACACACTATGCTAAAAAACTTTACCGCTGTACCTCATCGCGTCATGTTCTTTGCAGGCGCGCTGCAAGCCCTTGTTGTCATGCTGTGGTGGTCGATCGAGCTGGCGACACGCTACGGCATCATTGGCGCACCGTTGCGTTGGATGATCGCCCCCGCTGCCGCACATGCTTATCTGATGATCTACAGCTTGCTGCCATTCTTCATGTTCGGTTTCCTGATGACCACCTTCCCACGCTGGATGGCAGGCACAGAGATACCCGCACGGCGTTACGTTCCCGCATTCGCTTTTTTGTCGCTGGGCGCGGCAGGCTTTTATCCGGGCTTGGTGTTGGGGAATGCGACCCTGATCGTGGCGATAGCCAGTGCCCTGGCGGGGTGGGGCATCGCACTTTACGCACTGCTGCGCGTGTTGCTGGATACCAGACCGGGCGACAAGCGCCACCCCATCGTGCTTTTCATTGCTTTCACCATGGGCTGGTGCGGCCTTGCCAGTTATCTTGCCTGGTTGCTTACGGGGACCGACGCTTTCCTGAATTTCTCCATCCAGAGCGGGCTGTGGTTCTTCCTGATGCCAATGTTCGCCGGCGTTGCGCACCGCATGATCCCTTTCTTTACCGGCAATGCGCTGTCGCAACCCAACGTGCCGCGTCCGTTCTGGCCATGGTGGACGATGTTGACGGCCAGCGTCGCACATGGGCTGCTGGCATTCGCGGGGGCGACGCAATGCCTGTGGTTGGTCGATGCACCGCTGGCAGCAGCGGCGCTGTATCTCAGTTATCTGTGGGGCTTCCGCCGTAGCTTGGGCAACCCTTTGCTGGCTGTGTTGCATGTGGGCTTCGCGTGGATGGGTATCGCCATGCTGCTGTATGCCGTGCAGAGTTTCGTGCTGTTCGCCAGTCACGGTGCAATACCGATGTGGGGCTTTGCGCCCCTGCATGCGCTCACCATCGGCTGTTATGCCACCCTGATGATCGGTATGGGGACGCGCGTCACGCTCGGGCATTCCGGCCTGCCATTCAATATCGGCACTTCCATCAAACTCATGTTCGTGGGGATGCAGCTGGTCGCGCTGGTGCGCGTGCTGGCGGATGTGTTGCCGCTGCAAAGCGGCTACGTGTGGTATGTCGTATCGGCGTTGGGCTGGCTGGCCTGCTTCTCGCCCTGGGTGTTGCGTTACCTGCCAGCCTACTGGCGCCCGCGTGCGGATGGGCAACCGGGTTGACCGAAATGTGCGCTCATGATTCATGCTGCGCATTGGAAATTCACTTGAGGAAACTACGATGAAGAATTGCAAATTGAGTTGGATTTTGGTTGCCGTGCTGACCATTATTGTTGCCGCATTGGGATACAAATTCACGGTCGGCAATGTGCAACCCTCTGACGATGGGCGGCAAGCGGTCATGTTGAGTAAAGATGAACGTAATGCGCTGCTGTTAGAGATGCGTGTGTGGTTGCAAAGTTCGCAAGGCATCTTGGCGGCCGCATCAGAGAAGAATTTTGATGCCGTCATCAAGTCTGCCAAAGCATCCGGCATGGAAGCCGAGGCAGATACACCGGGTTCCTTGTTCAGGAAGATCCCGGTCGAGATGAAGGCGCTGGGTTTCGATACGCGGAGTAAGTTCGATGAGATCGCTATGGAAGCTGCAAAGTCGAAGGATGGTAGTCTCGTCGTCAAGAAATTGAGTATGGCAATGAATAACTGTATCGCCTGCCATGAGATGTATCGCTTCGTTGAAGAAACCAAATAATCCAAGGAGACATAAGCATGACGACACTCAAACAACCCCGAGGCTGGCTGATAAGTTCACTCGCTATCGTGGCAATCCTGTTTGGTTTGATGACGATCAAGGAGGGTGGGGCAGTGTTGCTGGGAGATGAAGCGGCAGTTGCTGCGGCAGGAAACTATGTGCCATTCGTACTCTGGTTCAATTTTCTGTCGGGCTTTGCCTACATCGCTGCGGGTGTCGGATTGTGGCTACAGCAACGTTGGGCGGTTTGGCTAGCGGTGGCAATTGCCGCCGCTATCGCACTCACATTCGCCGCCTTCGGTATGCACATCAACTCCGGCGGCGCTTATGAGCAACGTACGCTCATTGCGATGAGTATGCGTACTGCGGTTTGGTTCGTGATCGCGGGTGTAACGACTCAACTATTGTTGCGTAAACGTATTTGAAGTGCATGTGAAAGGGGAGCCGATCTTGTCGTTCGAGATTCGGCTTCCCCCTTAAAAGGTTGCTGCAATTGACATGCCGAACCCGCTGTCGGCACTGCCGGCCGAGAATCCCTTGAACACATAGCCGCGCAGATAGATGTTCTCGCTCAACCCCTGACTTGCATAGAGTGTCGCATCCTTCTGTTCTGCACCTGTGGCAGAAGCCTTCTGTGCGTATCGGTAATCCATTCCGATGCGCGTCTGGTCACCGAGGCGGTAGCCAGTGCCGATCGAGCCGAAGAACACGTTGTTCATCGGTGCGGCGGTCGAGCTACCCACCACTTCGTAGCCGAGGGAGAAACTGGGGGAGAGATCGCCGACACTCGTGTAGGCAACCATCTGTGCTGAATAATCGTTCAAGCCGGAACCGAACGCTTTGCTTGCGGTGCCGAATTTGATCCGGCCAGTGAGGTCGATACCTGAATCCGATTCATCGCTTGAATAGAGGTTGTAGGTCGCCATCGTGACCACATCACCCAGGCCGGATTGTGTTGTTCGAGTCTTCATCATTGTCGTTGTCGTGGTGGTGGCATGTCTACCGCCTGTTCTTCCGCTGACGACCACATCGCCTTCGCCAGTGACGATCAGAAAGGGTACTGTTAATTTCAAAGTCCACGCGCCGGTTTCATAGAGCGCATTCACCGGAACCGAAACAGTGTTGGTCACTGATGCAGTGCCATACTTGCCCGCGCTGTAATCAAAGCCGCTGCTCAAAGTGAGGTAAGTGTCTTCATCCGCGTGAGCGTCGGGGGAAGCCAGTATGGCAACTCCCATCAATGCGCTTGCTATCCAATTATTTTGTCGTCTCATGTTTGTCATATCCTTGATCAACGGTTGCGCCCGCCACCTCGTTGCATCGCGCCGCCCCGGTCACCACTCATGCGTGCGGCTCTATCGCTTCGTTCTGCGCGCGCACGATAGCCTTGACCATAGCCCGTATCTGGTTTGGTTTGTGTCACTTCCGCCGCATTAGATTCCACTTTGTTTTGTGGAGACTGAGCGGCTTGTTCAATCTGATTCTGGAGTCGAGTGCGGTAAGCTTCGTACTCTTGTGGAGTCATGGTTTGGTGTTGCGCAATCTCGGAGGGGATTTCCCCTTCAGCCCATGCCATGTTGACGCCCAGGCATGGACAGATGAGGATAGCTGCGAACAATGAGTATGAGGTTTTCATATTTTGTTTCATCCCTAAAAAGAGTTGCGAACAACTAGCTATAGAAATCAATCAGTGGTCGTTCGCAACTTTCAGGGAGACTACATCAACGACCCTTTTGTCCTGCACCCGCACCTTGGCCGCCGCCAGCGCCACGCTGCGAACCGGTACCTGAGCCATCACGCGCTTTTGTGCCCTTACCCTTATTGGCGTTGCCACCCGAAGCACGCATCGCAGCACGTTGCTCCGGTGTCATCGCGGCTTGCTTTTCGGCACGATAAGCCTCGCGTTGTTCTTGTGTCATGTTCGCTGTCTCAGCCCGGTGTTGCGCGCGTACTGTGGCAGGGTCTTGTACGGCAGGGACATCGGCTGCAAAAGAAGCACCCGCAGCGACCAGCCCCATTGCCAATAATGTGTTGAGAAGCATTGTTTTCGTTTTCATGATGATCTCCAGTTGTTTAAGTAGTTTGTTCAAGATCAGGTTTCTTGCCTGACGAGTGCATGGTGCGCCTGATGCGTTACCCGGGGATTTCCGTTTCGCATCAATTTGTAACGATGTGTAACGGACGCCATTTCAACGGGGACAGGTGGATTTGCCATCGGTTATAGTGAGACGCATGGATACCAAACAAATCTTGGTGGTGGATGACGATGCCGGTCTGCGCGAGCTGTTGCAGGAATATCTCTCGGCGCAAGGTTACCAGGTCACCGCCGTTGCGGACGGAGTCGGCATGGAGGCTCATCTCGCGGCCCATGCGGCAGATATCGTGATCCTCGATCTCATGCTGCCGGGGGAGGATGGTCTGTCGTTGGCGCGCAAGTTACGCGCTCAAGGCGACCTGCCTATCATCATGCTTTCGGCACGCGGCGAAGATGTCGATCGCATCGTCGGTTTGGAAGTGGGGGCAGATGATTATCTGGCCAAGCCGTTCAATCCGCGTGAACTATTGGCACGTATCCGTGCCCTGTTACGACGCAACGAAAAGGCATATTCCAAGGTCGGGACAACAAAGCCGGAAGAACATCGTTTCGGCCCCTTCCTGTTGAATATGGACTCGCGCGATCTGCATAAGGAGGGGGTGAACGTTCCGTTGACTGCGGGCGAGTTCAATCTGCTGAGCATCTTTGTGGAGCATCCGAATCGTGTCTTGAGCCGGGACGGCATCATGGACATGCTCAAGGGGTATGAGCGCTCACCCTTCGATCGCAGCATCGATGTTCGGGTGACGCGTTTGCGCCGCAAGATCGAGGATGATCCGAGTGCGCCTTTGTACATCCGCACCATTTGGGGCGAAGGCTATCTGTTCGTGCCGGGCAACTAGCGATGCGATCCATTCAGACCTCTCGCTCGCTTTTTCGCAGCACCGCCACCACGGTCGCGGTCGCGCTCCTGATATTCCAATTCATCTTGATCGCGGCAACGGTGAACTACGTCATGCTCCCTATGGCGAAGCGCTCCGCGGACGACCTCTCTGCTTTGTTGGTTCTGTCTGCGCAAACATGGGTGGAGCTGCCACCCGAGACGCGCAAGGATTTCGAATTGGAGTTGATCCGGAAGCACCAGTTCATGCTGTTCGAAGACATGCCGCCCTTGCCGCCCAGAAGTGATCTGCTTCCCTATCTGAGTTTGTTGGACAGTGCGCTCTCTGCACGAACTGGAGAGCTTGTTTCCGTCAAGGTGACCAAGCTGGAAACCACTTGGTTCTGGGCAGAGGTACACACGGGCGGAAAATTGATCCGTATCGGGTTCCCCAAAGAACGCCTCGATATGGACCCGTCGATGATGTTGACGTTGGCCCTTGCCGCGATGGTCGTGTTGACGCTGTTCACCGCGCTGATCCTAGCGCGACGGATCACCAGGCCGCTGTCCCAATTATCACTGGCCGCAAAGCGGATCGGAGAAGGAGAATTGCCTGAATCCTTGCCTGAGACGGATATCAAAGAGCTTTCCGGCTTGGCGCTCACCTTCAACCAGATGGCGTTCCAGGTTCGAGAGCTTCTTGCCAACCGTACCGTCATGCTGGCGGGCATCTCTCACGATCTGCGCACACCGTTGACCAGGATGCGCTTGGCGATCGAGATGTTGCCGGAAGCAACCGATCCGAAGCTGGTCGCACGGCTCCGACATGACATCGAGTATATGAACCAACTCATCGGGGAGTTTCTCGCCCTGAGCCGGGATATGCAAAAAGAGGTGGCGGAACAGGTCGACATCACCGGATTGTTGCAAGAGCTGGCGGACGATCTGAGGGAAACGGGTGCACAGGTGGAGTGGCAACCCAGAGAACACCTCTTGCGCCCGGTCGGACCAACTTCGCTACGTCGTACCTTGAGTAACTTGCTGAACAATGCTTGCCGCTATGGAGAGGGCAAGCCTGTTGAGATCCAATTGGAGGCGAATGGGCAGTCTACAGTCATTCGTATCATGGATAGGGGGCCGGGTATTCCTCCGGCCGAGTTGGAAAATGTGTTCCGTCCGTTCTATCGTTTGGAGTCTTCGCGTAGCCCTGTCACGGGTGGCAGCGGCCTTGGATTGGCCGTTGCGCGCCAATTGTCGGAAGCCAATGGATGGCGTATTGAATTGTTACCCCGCCCGGGAGGGGGCACCGAGGCCCGTTTGTCCATTCCTGATGGGCATGCTTGATTAGCAGTGCCGGGCTGCAGGGCGCGTATAATGCGCCCACTTTGAATGCAGTCTTAACCGCGAGATATCTACATTGAACACAGTCAGTTTTGCCGATCTGAAGCTTGCCCCGCAAATCCTCAAGGCACTTACCGAGTCCGGTTACACCACGCCCACACCGATCCAGGCACAGGCCATCCCCTTAGTGCTGGAAGGCAACGATCTGATGGCAGGTGCGCAGACCGGTACGGGCAAGACGGCTGCGTTTGCGCTGCCGCTTCTGCAAAAGCTGTTACCGCACGCGAGTGCCAGCACCTCTCCGGCAAAACACCCGGTACGCGCACTCATTCTGGTGCCGACGCGCGAGTTGGCGGTTCAGGTCGAAGAGAGCGTCAAGGCTTACGCGAAGTACACAAACCTGCGCTCACTGGTGGTGTTCGGCGGGGTGGACATCAAGACGCAGACGCCGCATCTGAAGACCGGTGTGGAGATATTGGTGGCGACGCCGGGACGCTTGCTGGATCACATCGAGCAGAAGACCGTATTGTTGAACACCGTGCAGGTGTTGGTACTGGACGAAGCGGATCGCATGCTGGATATGGGTTTCATGCCCGCGCTGAAACGCATCCTCGCACTGCTGCCGCGTCAACGGCAGAGCCTGATGTTCTCCGCCACCTTCTCGGATGAAATCAAGAAACTGTCGGAAGAGTTCATGAACTATCCGACGCTGATCGAAGTGGCGCGCAGCAATGCATCCGCCGACAACATCACGCAGAAAGTGTATCTGGTTGAGCAGAGTGACAAACATCAACTGTTGGCACAACTGTTGAAAGGCGATGACGCGAAACAAGTCATCGTGTTCACCAAGACCAAGCTCACGGCCAGCCGCTTGGCACACCAGTTACAGCGCGAGGGGGTATCCGCCGATGCTATCCACGGCGACAAGAGTCAGTTGGAACGGATGCAGGCGCTGGATGCGTTCAAGCAGGGAAAAGTGGCGGTGCTGATCGCCACCGATGTGGCGGCGCGCGGTCTGGACATCGACCATCTGCCCATGGTCATCAACTACGAGATACCGCACGCGGCGGAAGACTACGTGCACCGCATCGGCCGTACAGGCCGGGCAGGGGCGAGTGGCACGGCCATCTCGTTGGTGTCGCCCGAAGAAGAGAAATATCTGGTCGAGATCGAGAAGCTCATCAAGACGCAGATCAACAAAGAGAAGGCTGACTTGCCGCGACATCCAGCGAGGCCGCAACGCGAGGTACGTCCCGAGCGGCATGAACCCAGCCGTGGGTATCACACGCCTGCACCGAAGAAACCCAGCCACGACCCGTGGTTCGACAAGCCCTACGTACCCAACATGAGCGCGCCCGCGGCACCTATCAAGAAACCGGAAGCACCTGCCTTGGGCAAACCTAAAGCGGCGATCCCGGCCTTGTTTCAACGTAAACCCAACACTGCGGCCTAGCATCTGCTTCTCTGTCGAATAGGTGTGTTGTGAGCGACCGTGGAAGTTCCTCGAATCTGGTTCGAGCCTCCCGCAATCAGGCTGTGTGCAATAATGAAGCGGGCATGCCGAGTTTCGGATGCTCAACCTCTTTCCCCAACGACTGCCGATGAATAGTCGGAGTAAGCCAAATGATTGAAGTGTCACTTGAGTTGAATCTGGAATCCTTTCTGGTGAACAGCACGGGAGACTCTGCGGGTCTGTCTGTGCAATCCTCAACAAAGGCCCTCCGGTTCACCTGCGAAAGGATCTTGTCGGCAAACCAACTTGCGGATGAGAAACCGACCACAGATTTTGACTTTCTGTCGGCATCGGGTAAGAGCGGTGCCAAAGTCGAAACCGACCATGAATCCGATCAGCAGCTCGTCCAATATTTTTCGAGTCACACTACGGTGGATATTTCAAAAGTGATGATCGCTTATGGCGACTCGGGGTATCGCACGTCAGCCAAAGCTATCAGTGGTAGCGCGATAGGTCGCATATTCATCAAAGAGTCGCCCAATCAAAGCAAACTGGATATTGAGATGGTGCTCAAGCCTGCCGAGTTCGATGCAATATGGGCGATCACAACGCAACAAAAGATTAGAAGAATGATCGCAACTCTGGTGTGCTTCAAATTGAAGTTGGAAGGGCAGGTTGCCCAGAGTGAAACACTTCATGTCGCCGGGATCTTGTCCAGCTCGTTACAGTTGATGCCATAGTTTTCCGATTGTTGTCGCGTACAAGAATCCAAGAAGTTCGATCAGATCCCAGCCTGTTCTGCCTGCACGTCTGCGAAATAACTACTTCTGACCATAGGCCCGCATGCCGCGTGCGAGAACCCCATCTCTTTGGCGGCATCCTCGAACATCTTGAAAGTGTCTGGCGTGACATAGCGCAGCACCGGCAAGTGGCCGTCGGAAGGTTGCAGGTATTGGCCCAAGGTCAGCATCTCCACATCGTGCGTGCGCAGGTCGCGCATCACCTCAAGCACTTCCTCATCGGTCTCGCCCAAGCCCAGCATCAAACCGGATTTGGTCATCACTTGCGGGAAGCGCGCTTTGAATTCTTTCAGCAGCCTGAGCGAGTGTGCGTAGTCAGCACCCGGTCGCGCCAAGGTGTAGAGGCGTGGCACGGTCTCCAGATTATGGTTCAGCACATCGGGCAGGCTGGCGGCCATCGCGTCCAGCGCGATATCGAGGCGACCACGGAAGTCCGGCACCAGTGTCTCCAACTTCGTCGCAGGCGATGAAGCGCGAATAGCCGTGAGGCAGTCGGTGAAATGTTGTGCACCGCCATCGCGCAGATCGTCTCTGTCCACGCTGGTGATGACCACGTACTTGAGTTTGAGCAGGCCGATGGAATGCGCCAGTTGCTTGGGTTCATTCGCATCGGGCGGCAGCGGCTTGCCGTGTGCCACGTCGCAGAAGGGGCAGCGCCGTGTGCATACATCGCCCAGGATCATGAAGGTAGCCGTGCCTTTGCCGAAGCATTCGCCGATGTTGGGGCAAGAGGCTTCCTCGCACACGGTGTGTAAGTTGTGCTCGCGCAACATGCGCTTCACGTCGTGGTAGCTCTGACCGTTTCCCGATTTGACGCGAATCCATTCGGGTTTGCGCAGGCGTTGTTGCAGGGGAATGATCTTGATGGGGTTGCGCGCCGTCTTGGCCGCGCCGGTTTGTTTGTGGGTATCGCTCATGCTGTTGCGCCTTCAATCTGGGGGCGCGATTGTAAAGCATCCTGAATACCCAAGCATAAGAGTATGGTATATTCCTGCCTGTGGTTAACGCGCTTCGACCCACCCGATTTTTTACTAGGAGAACCAAATGGAACATCAACTGCCCGCTCTGCCTTATGCCAAAGACGCCCTCGCGCCGCATATGTCCGCCGAGACATTCGATTACCACTACGCCAAGCACCATCAGGCTTATGTCACCAACCTGAACAACCTGATCAAGGGTACCGAATACGAGAACCTCGATCTGGAAGCCATCATCAAGAAGGCACCCGTTGGCGGCATCTACAACAACTCCGCCCAAGTGTGGAACCATACCTTCTTCTGGAACTGCATGAAGCCGAACGGCGGCGGCGCGCCAACCGGCGCATTGGCTGATGCCATTGCCAAGAAGTGGGGCAGCGTCGATGACTTCAAGAAAGCTTTCCAGACTTCCGCCGTGGGCAACTTCGGTTCCGGCTGGACATGGCTGGTGAAGAAGGCCGACGGCTCGCTGGACATCGTCAACATGGGCGCAGCAGGCACACCGCTGACCACGGGCGACAAAGCCCTGTTGTGCGTTGACGTATGGGAACATGCTTACTACATCGACTACCGCAACATGCGCCCCAAGTTCGTTGAGACATTCCTCAACAGCTTGGTGAACTGGGATTTCGCGGCGAAGAACTACGCGTAAGCAATCACTGTACGCGTCAAACTAGCCCAGCCTTGTGCTGGGCTTTTTGTTTTTCTGGGCAATGACGGGCTGGTAAACTCCGCACTATGAATATCAAACTCCTTTTGTTAAGTCGCATCCGATTCGCGATGGATGCGTTCTCCAATCTGATCGCGCGGGTGTGGAAACAGAATTTCTATCTGTATCTGGCGGCGTTGTTCACGGTGTTTGCGGTAATGGATACGGCGTTTTTGCACATCACCAGCGAGATGCGCACGGCGGCGTTCGATGCCATGGTGCGTTACCGCATCGCACCCGCCAAGCCCGACCCGGACATCGTGATCGTGGATATCAGCGAAGCGAGCCTTGCTGCGCTGTCCAAGGAGTACGGGCGCTGGCCTTGGCCGCGTCAGGTGTTGGGCGAGTTTCTGGAGAATATCGAGAAGCAGCAGCCCAAGGCGGTGGTGTTCGACATCCTGTTCAGCGATGCCGATGTGTTCAATCCGGATAGCGATGCATATTTCAATGCGGCTATCGCGGGTACGAACAACAC
The DNA here is from genome assembly GCA_029850565.1 of Gallionella sp. Taxonomy (GTDB): domain Bacteria; phylum Pseudomonadota; class Gammaproteobacteria; order Burkholderiales; family Gallionellaceae; genus Sideroxyarcus. The sequence continues at coordinate 29,348 of JARCRR010000195.1, forward strand.
TTTCTTCCCGATGTTGAGGCTTGATTCTTCGAGCGATGCGTTGAGCCAGATCAAGGCGTCACAGATTCCCGGTGTGTTGCCGATGCACGATGAAGAGCCGGAGCCGGAGGCGACGATGGGCATCATCCTGCCGCATTTCCAGGCGGCGATTGATGGCGGACGTCTGGGTACGCACAACGTGGCGCTCGATTCCGACGGGGTGGTGCGCAACTATCCGGTCTATATCGCCGGATACGGTTGGAAGATTCCCTCCTTGCCTGCGCGTATGGGGCAAGAGTTCGGTTGGCCGGAACCCAGCACCGAGCACATGCTGTTGAACTGGCGCGGCAAGCCTTTCAGCTACCAGTATGTGAGTTTCTCCGATGTGTACTTGGACATGAGCAGCAAGAACAAGAAGCGCCCTCAAGACGAGTTCAAGGACAAGATCGTGCTCATCGGTTCGACGGCGGCTGGTCTGTATGATTTGCGCGCCACGCCGATGGCGCGCATGCATCCCGGTGTGGAGGTGTTGGCGACCGCAATCGACAACAACAAACATGGCGATTCGTTGCGCTTCCCCGAGGGGCGTATCTGGTATCTGCTCATCACGCTGTCCATCATCTGGGGGACAGCATGGGCATTCTTCCGTGACGACGGTCGCGGCAATATCGACAAGTTGTTCGGTCTGTCGCAGATCATCCTGATCGCGTTTTCTTTCGCCAGCATCAACTTCACCAACATCTATATCAACTTGGCGGGGCCGGTGATGATCGGCATCGCTTATTTCACCTTGGCCCGGCTCTATGCGACGGCGACCGGCAAGGCGCTGGAACAGAACATGGTGCGCACGGCATCGTCACGCGAAGGTGATCTGCAGGCCACGTTGATGGTGATCCGCTTCGATACGAAATTGAATGTGATCCCCGACGGGATGCTGGAAAAGATCCGCCTCGGCTTGAAGCGAACGGGTTCTGCGTATAAGAGCGTAGAGGTATTGAGCGGCGCACAGAAAGGGCTGTGGGGCTTGTTCGAGAAGACGATCGCCATCTCCTGGGTGGCGGATGCGGGTGATGTCGAGCAGCAGAAGGCGATCGAAGAGGATGTGGAGAAAGTGCTGGGCAGCTTGCAGCCGCTGCTCAAGAAGTTCTTATTCCATGTTGATGGCGCGGCGAACCATGTGGTTCATCGCGGCAAGGTCCGCGGCGGCGAAAAGGCGGCGGAAGGATGGCGGATACTATTCGCCGAGGCATTGCTTAATTGGGAAACGAAAAATGATGAATAGATTGATACCGGCATTTGCGCTGTGTCTGTTGCTGGTGGCGCAGTCGGGATGGGCAGGCGAGATTGGAACGTTGTCGAAAGCCGACGAATTGAAGGCCGAACCCTTCCGTGATGCCAAGACGGTGAAGAGTCTTGCGATGGGGGAGAAGGTGGACATCCTGAGCAAAGAGGGTGGCTGGTACAAAGCGAAAGCGGGCAAGAGTAGCGGTTGGGTGCGCATGTTGAGTGTGCGCAAGGGCGATGCGAAACAGAGCGCTTCCGCAGCAAGCGGATTGCTTGCGCTTTCCTCGGGTCGCGCGGGTACTGGCAAGGTGGTGGCCACGACCGGGATACGAGGACTCAATGAAGAGGAGTTGAAAGCGGCGACTTTCAATGAAGCAGAGTTGCAACGCGCGGAAGCGAATTCATCCAGTAAGGCGGATGCTGCGCAATTCGCCAAACAGGGCAAGTTGGTTGCTCGCTCGTTTGATTACCTGCCAGCGAAGTGAGGAGGCACGACATGAAAAATCTTGCACAAATTATGTTGTTGTCTTCGCTGTGTCTGACAGCGGTCAACGCCAGCGCATTCGATCTGGGGGAGTT
>JARCRR010000196.1 GCA_029850565.1 Gallionella sp.
CTGACTTTGCTTCCCTCTCCCGCTGGGAGAAGGGCTGAGGATGAGTGTGCTGTATATTTTGGTGATGCTCTTTAAGCCAAGGCCCGCGCCTTCTGCTTTTTCCGATTCTTCATCGATTCCAGAAATGCTTCGATACGTGTCGAAAGTTGACCTTTGTCATCCGGGCTGTAATCCGTTTCTACATACAACATGGGAATGCCCACCTTGTTGAATTCTTCCGCCACGCTGCGATATTCCATCTCATAGACCTGACATCCTGCGAAGGCTTGATACACCACGCCATCTGCATCAAATGACTTCACCAAATCGAGCAAGCGGCGTTTGCGGTCTTCATTTTTTGTAAAGATGGGGCAAGTGCAAGGCTTGAGATATTTATCTGCCAAGCTATCCACCATATCGTTCACCATCCACTCATCCACGGCAGTCATGTCATACAACATGCGGTTAGCAGAACAGGACTCATCTGCCACCACTACACCGCCCGCTTCTTCAATCAGCAAAGGCAATTTGAGATTGGGGAAGATAGGCGGCGAACCCGTGAACAACACACGGGGTGCTTTGCTTTGCACAGCTTTGAAGCCCGCTTGTTTGCGCTTTTCCAACTCGACATTCAAGGCCTCGACTTTTTCTGTCCAACACGTAATGTCATCGAAGAAATAGGCGTTCGTCACCAGAAAAATATCCTTGCCTAATATGACTGAAGGGGAGAGAAGACGGTAACTGTGCAATTTACGGAAAGCGGCTTGCGCACGTCCAGTTTTATTGAACGCAGCTTGCAAGTTTTTCTTGGTCAGTTTTCGACCTGTTAACGTACGCAATTCAGCAGCAAACTGTCGCACCGAGCGCTGCCAATACTGGCGAGATGCCTCGCTCTCCTTCACATTGGGAAACTCCAAGTCGTACACCTTGTAGCCCATATCACCCATCATCGAACTGGACTTCTTTTTTTGGTCGCAGGTGGTGGGGTTGACGATCATGTCTGGCTTGCCGATCTTGGGAATGACGTTGTCCGAATTGAGCATCCCCAGCGTGGCCTTTACCAGCGAACACGACTTAGCAGGCATGAAATCCGCCCCTTTTTGATCGTAGTGATAGGAGCCGTTACATAGCCGCATCGGTGTCGCCCCGAAAGCATAGATCAATTCCTCTGGCGCTTGGATGCACGTCGTGCCGACCAACATGCCCTCATGCTTCACTTCATCGCCGTGGCAATAGACACTACGGAACAAATCATAGAAATACTGCATGGACGCTGGGTTGTCCTGAAAGTCATTCACGATGTGATCCAACACCGTCTGCGATTCACCTGCTTGGCGTGATCGACTGAATGGGATGGGTTGAATCAGAATGATTTTAGAGGTCTCATTTGACATCTGTGTGCCCCTTTTTCATGCGTTTTATAAAGCCTTCCTCAGTAGATTCAAAGATTGGAATGCCAGCAAACGTAGCTTTCAATGCGCCTGGTTCTGGGCAAGCTGCCACGCATTTCAGACACATGATGCAGTCGTCAGTCATGATCTCTTTGCGCGTCACATCATCGGCGATGATCTTGATCTCTTGGTCACACACGCGGAAACAATCGCCGCAGCGTGTGCATTTCGAGCCTTCTTTTTTCAAACGCAGCAGTGCAGGTTTAGAAAATAGGTAATGAAGCGCCCCCATCGGACAGTAAAAACAGAAGAAACGTTTTTTAACGAATGCGCCAATGAAGAACAGACCCGTCACACTTAGACCCAACACCGTCATCGTCATATTGACCTTGCTTGAAAAATCAATAGACAACTGTGAGAAGTCCGCACCGAACATTGGAATGATGGTTCGACCGGGGCAAATCATGCAGAACGGAGACTTCAAGTCATTGTTGAACCATCCGCCACCGATTCCTAATGGGATGAGCAACATCAACGCCAACAGCACATATTTGATCTGCATCAACCATTGGAATTGCCCCCATGAATAGCGAGAATATCGAATACCCGTCCAACGGCGCAGGCTAGTGATCCAATCTTGGATTGTCCCCACAGGACAGACAAAGCCACACCAACCTTTGTTCAGCGCAATGAACCATAGGAAGAAGATGCCGACAGAGGTCAACACCGTCAGTCCCGCAACGCTGAACAACTTCTGCCACGGCCATTCCAATTGATGTTGCAACGTCATCAGATAGCACATGCCGCCTCGCAATTCTTTGTTGTAGCCACAGGCGAAGGTCGGCAGATGCTTACCTAGTTCAATCGCAAAGAATCCACCATAAACCAGCAACACAAAGAAGAACATCTGCAACCAAAATCTGAAACGATTGAACTGGACGTTATTGACTGCAGTGCGGATGGACTCAAGCTTTGTCATCGATGCGAGCCTCCTGATAAGGTTTCAAGCGACGACGGCGATACAGATACACAGCCAGCCCGCCAAACACAATCACAAATAAACCAATACCCAACCCCCACGCATATGAGCGATAGTCATGTGGTGAAGGGTAATAACTTCCTGCCAGTGTCGAGTTGTAGTATGCAGATTTATAGGTGACGCCATCCAAAGTAACTTGGCTAGGTACCTGCAAATCAGCCGTCATTAGATAGCTCTGTTTGAAACGCTTCTTGAATTCCAACCAGCTTGGGTAGTAGTCACGAATCATGATGAACGATACGCGACCATCAGCGTCACTGGTCTGCGTGTTTTGCCACCCCTTATGCGAAATCATCGTGACCTTCGCACCCGCAACAGGTAAGCCAAAACTGAACACTGTGAAATTCACTTTGTCACCTGAAACGATACGGGTGAACAAACCCTCATCGGGATAATGCTCACGCACCAACTCCAAAGGTGCTTTCACATTGATGATGGGCTTTGCAACCTCCTCGTCATCCACCCCTTTGGAACAGCACGTGCCATGCAACAACTCCGCCTTGGCAACTTGCACATGCAACATGCCGCCGTGATCCATATTTTGCATCCAGTAGGCGTTATAAAAACCGAGGTCGGGCAGATCCAACTTCGCCGTACTCAAACCTTTATCTTCAGCCAGTGCAACACTAGGCAAGGCACCCTCTTGGCTCAAAAGAGTGAGCGTGCCTTGAACACCACTCAGATGCTTCGCACCACGCGGATCATCTCCGCCTCTCATCCACACTTGCTTCTTACCGCTGTGAGTGTTGTCAGCCACCACCTCGCCATCCGCATCCACCTCTGCGCCACCACCATGCTTGTGTTTTTTCACACCAGCGGCTGCGGTAGCTGATGTCGCCTGCACAGAGGAAACCGTCTGTAACATAGGTTGATGTTGAGCGTGGTCATGCTCCATTAAAGGCTGTGCTAACTGTACGTTTTCCGCTGACCGTTTTGGTGGGGGTGTTTCGGAAAGCCAGAGCGTATCCGCATAGACACCTTGAAACAGTGCCCACCCAACAACAAAGAGAGCTGTTCTTTTCATGTTTTCTCCAACATTTGCAACGACTGATGACAAAACGCCGAACCCTTCAGGATTCGGCGTCTGTTGCCTAACAGGCTTACTTGAAATTCCCCGCAAGCTCTAATGTGACGCCACGCCCTGGCATACGGTAGTACTCGTAATATTCCCGATTGAACAGGTTGTCCACCATCATGTTGAGTTTCAAATCGTGCGACACACGATATCCAACCTTCAAATCGACTACTTCTTGAATGCTGTAGTTAGTGAACACGTTTTTAACGACGTCAGTATTGTCATTGCTACTGAATTGTTGCCCTACATGACGCGCCGACAGAACGCCAGACCAGTCATCTTTTTTAGCCTCTAGCGCCAGCGTCGCCATGTCTTTCGGAACAACGATGGTGCGCTTACCCACCAATCCTGCATTGGTCGCATCGGTGACGCTGGTGATTTTGGAGTCGGTAAAAGAATAGCTGCCACTGATTGTTAGCCAGCTCAGCACGGGATATTCGCCAGACAGTTCAATGCCGCGAGCTAATGCGCCACCTGTATTCTGCTGTTGAGATTTATAGTCAATAACCTTATTGATAACCGGATCAGTATAAGTAGCCACTTTTTCAACCACGGAATAAATCATGTCCGTTGTCTTGGTGATGTAGTAAGCCGCTTTGATATTGCCGCCTTCAGCAAAAACATACTCTGTACCCAAATCAAAAGCTGTATTTTTTTCAGGTTTCAACAATGGATTGGAATAAATCATCTTGCCAGTACCTGGTGCACCACCCGAAAAAGTAGGGTTTGCGAACATATAATAGTTGGTGGGGGGACGGAAACCAGTTCCCAAAGAGCTCTTCAAAGATAGGCGGTCACTGAATTGATATACGCCCGCCACTTTAGGACTGAATGCAGAATCACTACGATCTGCGTAATTAAATGTTCCAGGATAGGTGCCAGTGATTACCTTACCTGTTCCACCTGCTTTCCATGAATCGTATCGCCCCCCTACATACAGGGTAAAGTTTTCAATCAATGCGATTTGATCTTGAACGAATATCGAATTAGTCGTGCTTTTTGCATCAATCTGATCAAGTACAGCCATCTTGGAATTCGCGTCCTGCCAATTTGAGAGCGTGTATTTTTTCTGATTCAGCGTGCCAATCTCATTCGCAACACCTGCAATCAAAAATTGATTTTCCCCAACAGGTAAACTCAACTGAGCGCTTGCATTGATAGTGCTATTAGGAGAGGAACTCATCGTACCCGCACCCGATGCAAACGTGGCTGCCGCCCCAGCAGAGGCATTCCAGCTATCTCTCTCAACCTTACCCGCATTCACATTCAATTTGGCATTGCCTAGCACTTCGCCTTCGTAACCCGCGAAATATCTCAATGTCGTATTACCCATCGGTACAGAGCCAAAAAAATCCGACTCTTTGATCGTTGTGGCTTTTCCACCCAAATTCAAATTAGTAGATGCATTAACAACAGGAACCGAAGCACCCGTAGCCGCATTAGTTAAGTAATTATTAAAAACTGTTTGCAACGACTTGTTGTCGTTGTAAGCAAAACCTGCATTGATTTTTGAAGTTGGTGTCAAGTCGTAATACAGCTTGGCATGAATGCCTTTTTCGGATGAACCATTCAGCCCTTTGTCACCCACAATATAATTGGGCGCGCCTGTCGCCGTGGTGCTCGGCACTGCGCCATTCACAACAACGGCGCCAACGGCGGGCGTACCCGTAGGTGCTTTCAATACATATTCCGCCACGTAACCATCACGGTTCTTTTGCGACATTCCGAACACAACACCTAGGCCGTTTTCGAATTTATTACGGTACAAGGCGTTCCCGTAAGAGCCTGCCGAATCACCAAACCCCATGCCAGACTTAATTAATATTTCTTTCTTGGTAGGTGCTTTGGTCGTCACATTGATGACGCCTGCCATGGCATTTCCACCGTACAGAGAAGAAGCCACACCTGGAAGGACTTCGATGCTTTCCACATCCTCCATCGTCACCATCGCCCAATTGATATTCCCAGAGTAGGCATCTACCATATTCTGCCCATCCACCATCACTGCGATCTTGTTCAGGAAGCCCCCTTGACCTCGCATAGAAGTCGATGAAGAGACACCGGGCCGCCCATTTCCCGCCGCACCACCACGCAAATACAAGCCTGGGACTTTTGCTGTCACCACATCTCCCAAACGTTGGCTATTTGTTTTTTCAATTTTGCTTGCTGTAAAAACTGAGACGTTGGCGGGCGCTTCTAGTGAAGTCTGTGCAATCTTGGACGCACTCACCACCACATCGCCAAGTGCTGGATGTGCGTTCGATTTTTCAGCTTCAACCTTCTTAACTTCATTCGAGGGAGCAACAGATTCAACAGGAGCTACCGCATCGGCAGTTGTGGCTGGCGCAGATGGTTGAGTTTCCACTGCATAAGATGTGCCGACGATAGGCATAGACAACATAAGCGATACCGCGCTCATGGTAACGAGCTTTTTGTTCATAACACTCCCCTAATGATTGATGTTGATTTTCAAAATCGGGGCGCATGTTAAGACCATCGTTCGACTGTGGGAATGCGACATGATGTCGCACGTGTCAATTTGTCGCACCCTTGAGTGGAAATTTTTTTTAGCGTTGCTAACTGACTACTCGGTCTTCCTTTTCACAAAGTCATCGTGGCATGTCTTACAGGCTTTTTGCACTTTGCCAAACTGCGTTTTGATTACTTCAAAATCGCCGCCCTTCGCTAACTCTGCAAGCTTGGCTGTTTCATTTTCAAGCAGGTCGTTATCTTCTTTGAACAACTTGGCTTTAGACCATATCTCTGGCTTTGCTTTGGTGTCTCCTGCATCCGTTCCTGCAATGAATCCATCCTTGGTCAACCTACTCAAAAATGCGACGCGTTCTGCATCTCGTTGGAACAGGCCTTGATCGTAGGGGTTGATGCCTTTAACCATGCGATGCATGGAGCCGTAATACCAGCCCAAGACGCTGAAGCTACTGCGACGAAATTTGATGGCATATTCTTCTCGCGTCATTTCTGCTTGAGCAACACCAACAAGTCCAACCAACAAAACAGATACCAATGCGAAACGCAAAGTTTGACGAACCATATATTTCTCCAAAGTTAGGCGGGCAATAACTAATGAGGTTGTTTACCTTATGCGCAAAGTCTTTGAGTATCTCGATCATCGCTGCTTTTATCTGTGCTTGATGCTCATGCGGCAACACAGAGATACGCTCAATACGGCCATCCGACATGATGCGCGCGCAGCCGAGGGCTTGACCGGTCTGACTCAAGGCGATGGCGTGACGAACTTGCTGATCCAACTCGTCCGACATCGCATCAAGGTGACTGATGACTCTCATCTGGCTTGCTGCTACGCGCACGTCATTCAGTATCGGCGCACAGGCTTCCCAAGGTACACAATGAACAGTGAATGCGTTTCGCATATTTCCCTCCGGATGGTAGGTGACGCTTCGTGTCGGGTAAGTTTGCATAGATAAGTGCCAAGCCAGCGAACGTTCAAAGCAGCATTTCTGGGAGGAGACGTACTGACTTACTGACTTGGCGATGCGCAATGTAGATCCGTTCTTCGCAGAATGGAATGCGACATGATGTCGCACCCTCACGCTTAGATATGGCGGGCATCCGCTATAATCCGCGCATGCCTTCCATCCAACTTCTCCCAGACCTCCTCATTAACCAGATCGCCGCCGGCGAAGTCATCGAACGCCCCGCTTCCGCCCTGAAAGAACTGCTGGAAAACAGCCTTGATGCAGGCGCAACCGACATCGCGGTGACCTTGGAAAACGGCGGCATCAAGCTGCTGCGCGTGCGCGACAATGGCGGCGGTATCGCGGCGGAACAACTGCCGCTGGCACTGATGCGCCACGCCACCAGCAAGATCGCCTCGCTCGACGACTTGCAGCGTGTATCCAGCATGGGTTTCCGTGGCGAAGCATTGGCGAGTATGGCGGCGGTGGCGCAGGTCACCCTCACCAGCCGCACCGCTGAAGCGACACATGCATGGAAGATAGATGCGATGGACGGCACGCAAAGCGATGCCGTGCCCGCCGCCCATGCACACGGCACCAGCATCGAGATGCGCGAGCTATATTTCAACACCCCCGCGCGGCGCAAATTCCTCAAGAGTGAGAACACCGAATACGCGTGGTGCGAAGAGACGTTCAAACGCATCGCCTTGTCGCGGCCGGATGTGGCGTTCTCGTTGCAACACAACGGACGCACCGCTTGGCAACTCCCCAAGCAAGACTTGGCGCAACGCATCACGGCCATCTTGGGTGCGGAGTTCGGTCAACATACTGTTCTCGTCGAACGCCAGATCGCCAACTTGCACCTGTACGGCATCGCCGCACTTCCCGCCTATTCCCGCTCCACCCGCGACGAACAATACTTCTTCATCAATGGTCGCTTCGTGCGCGACAAGGTGTTGATGCACGCCGTGCGTCAGGCCTACCAAGACATCCTGCACCACCAACGCCATCCCGCTTTCGTGCTGTTCCTGGAGATGCCGCCTGAGCTGGTGGATGTGAACGTGCACCCGGCCAAGAGCGAAGTGCGCTTCCGCGAGAGCCAAGGCATCCACCAGTTCGTGTTCCATGCGCTACAGGATGCCTTGAGTGCGACGATGGCTGAATCCGCTCCCGCCACTCAAACTGTAGGAGCGGCTTCAGCCGCGAACAATGATCGCCAGCAAGCTGGCTCCTACAACATCCAACAACGCATCCCTTTCGGCGCAGCACAACAGCAGGCGACCTATCGCCTGTGGGAATCGCAAACTTCGGAGAAGGGAGAAGGGTTAAGGGAAAAGGGGAACAGCAGTTCCGCTTTTGACTCTCCCCTTCCCGCAGTTGAACACCCGCTCGGCTTCGCCCTCGGCCAGCTCTCCGGCATCTACATCCTCGCGCAGAACCAGCAAGGCCTCATCGTGGTGGACATGCACGCCGCACATGAACGCATCGTGTACGAACGACTCAAGACCGCGTTCGACCAACGACAGATGCCGACACAACCGCTGCTCATCCCCGTGAGCTTCGCGGCAGACACCTTGGATGTCGCCACCGTGGAAGACGAACAGAATGCGTTGCTGAGACTCGGCTTCGACATCGCCCCGCTCTCGCCCACCACCTTGGCCGTGCGCGCCATGCCAGCGATGTTGAAACAATCCAAAGCTGAAGCCGCCGCCAAAGAAGTGCTGCACGAACTGCGCGACTTCGGCGCATCGCGCGCCCTAACCGAACGCCGCAACGAACTGCTCGCCACCCTCGCCTGCCATTCCGCCGTGCGCGCCAACCAGCAACTCAGCATTCAAGAGATGAATTCCATCCTGCGCGAGATGGAACAGACCGAACGCGCCGACCAGTGCAACCACGGCAGGCCGACTTGGTTCCAGATCACGGTTGATGAGTTGGATGCGATGTTTATGCGCGGGAAATGAACTCACTAGCCCGTCATTCCGGCGTAGGCCGGAATCCAGTTAAAAAAATAAATCCCGAGAAGCGGAACAATAGATTTTGTCGCTGCGCGGGATATCTCTCTTTGCTGGATGGCCGTCCCTCGAAACCGCGGCCTTTGGCCTTGTTTTCCGGCCTACGCCGGAATGACGGCATCTTTGAATGATGGTGATTTAACGTGAGCAATTTACCTCCCGCCATCTTCCTCATGGGCCCCACTGCCAGTGGCAAGACCGGTGTTGCAGTGGAACTGGCGCAGCGCCTGCCGGTGGAGCTCATCAGCGTCGATTCCGCGCTGGTGTTCCGCGACATGGACATTGGCACCGCCAAGCCGGATGCCGCCACCCTCACCCGCGCACCGCATCACCTCATCGACATCATCGACCCAACCGAAGCCTATTCCGCTGCCGCGTTCCGCCACGATGCCTTGCGTCTGATGGCGGACATCACCGCGCGCGGCAAGATACCGCTGCTGGTCGGCGGCACCATGCTCTACTTCAAGGCGCTGCGCGAAGGCCTGAGCCCGTTGCCGCAAGCCGATGCCGCACTGCGCGAACAACTCGATGCCGAGATTACGCAGCACGGCATCGAATATCTGCACGCCAAGCTCGCCGAGGTCGATGCCGAGACCGCCGCCCGCCTGCACGCCACCGACACGCAACGCATCCAGCGCGCGATGGAGATCTTTCTCGTCTCTGGCAAGCCGATGTCCGAACTCATCCAGCAGCAGGAGCAGGATCCGCTGCCCTACGACATCCTGCCCCTCGCGCTCATCCCCTCTGACCGCGCTGTGCTGCACCAACGCATCGCGGTTCGATTCAAAGAGATGTTGAAGAATGGATTGGTAGATGAGTTACGAAGGTTGCGCGAAAAGTATCCGCTACATCGCGACATGACCTCGATGCGTTGCGTCGGCTACCGCCAAGCTTGGGAATTCATGGAGGGTGAAATTACAGAAGCAGCGTTAATGGAGAAAGGCATCGCCGCCACACGACAACTGGCCAAACGCCAGCTCACCTGGTTGCGCTCCACGCCGGACATCATTGAGTTGGATTGTCTGGCACCGAATCTGGAACAGGCTGTGTTCAACAAGCTTGATCATTTGAAGTAGCTTGATTCGCAGCGCCGGAAGTTTCACCTTTACGGAGGTACGTCATGACCACCTTGCAGGCCATCCAATCCGACATCACCCAACTGAACGTCGATGCCATCGTCAATGCCGCGAATTCGTCGCTGCTGGGCGGGGGTGGTGTGGATGGCGCGATCCATCGCGCGGCAGGCCCTGAACTGCTGCAAGAATGCCGCATGCTGGGCGGCTGCCAGACGGGACAGGCAAAGCTCACGCGTGGCTACAAGTTACCTTCGAAGTACGTCATTCACACCGTGGGGCCAGTATGGCAAGGCGGGACGCAAAATGAATCAAAGCTGCTGGCCTCCTGCTATCGCGAGAGCCTGTCTCTTGCCGCCACACACAAGCTCGCCAGCATCGCCTTCCCTTGTATCAGCACGGGCGTCTATGGCTATCCGGTGGATCGGGCGGCCGATGTGGCGATCACCGCGGTGCGCGATTTCCTGCGTATGCCCTGCTCGCTGCAGGAAGTGGTCTTCTGCTGCCATTCGGCGAGCGATCTGGCGCTGTACCAATCAAGACTTGCCCACATGGAATGACCTGACTGCACGTCCGTATTTCCGCACAGTGTTTTGCACTATGATGGTCGCTCAATTCATTCCGGAGATCAGCCATGACCAGTATCAACTTCAAACGCGAAATCGCCGACACTTTTGACCGCGCCATCGAACGCGCCACCAAGGCGCTGGGCGCTGAAGGCTTCGGCGTCCTCACCCGCATCGACATGCACAGCAAGATCAAGGAGAAGACCGGCAAGGACATTGTCCCCACCGTGATCCTCGGCGCATGCAATCCCAATCTGGCGTACGAGGCCTATACCGCCAACAGCGATGTGGCCAGCCTGTTGCCATGCAACGCGGTGATACGCGAAATCGCGCCGGGCAAGGTTTCGCTCGAATTCGCCAAACCGACAGGGATGATGAAGATTTTAGGTGATGCCAAACTGACTGCTTTGGCTGGTGAGGCGGATGCCAAGATCGAGCGCGCGTTGGCGAACGTCTGAAGGCCTGAAAGCCTTAGCGCGTATATTGCGCGCTCATTATTGCGTATCGGCCGCGAGAGCTAGGAAGATTGTCTTGGCTCTCCGTCCGCGCACTTCACACTGCATTCGTCGGTAATTCGTTCGCCACCCGACGCGCAACAATAGTCGCGGTATTTCATGTCTTCATTCAGTATGTGTTCGATCAATGCTTGCTTCACCTTTAGCCCGGCGTCGATCCATTCATACTCCGCCATGCCGTGCAGTCCCGCCATGATTTCGCGCAATGCCAACGTGATCCGGGCATGGTTCTTTGCATGTTCCCTCGCCAGCGGGTAACCCCACGCTTTGAGCAACACCTCTTCATGCGCAAAGTGTGCCGCCGCATCGGCCAGAATAGCCTGCATGCACCGCTTGATCTCCTCCAGTTCCATGCGGGCGATGATGGACTCGTTCAGTTCGCTAACAAGCTGAATGAAGTGCTGATGCTCGGCATCGATCTCCGGGATGCCCACGCTCATCGCATCACTCCATTCCAGCCGCCATGGTGATGGCTCATCTTGATATGACATATCCTTGCTCCTTGAACAGAGCCACACAGGCATCTACCGCTTGCGTATCGTAATGCGTACCCCGCCTGCGGCCGATCTCCTCCAGCGCCGCGTCGATGCCCAGCCCCGGACGATAGGGGCGGTGCGATGACATCGCCTCGACCACATCGGCCACGCTCAGAATGCGTGCCTCCATAATGATCTGCTCACCCTTGAGCCCTTGCGGATAGCCGGAACCATCCAGCCGTTCATGGTGCTGAAACACCATCTGTGCGATCGGCCAAGAGAAGTCGACGTCTTTCAGGATGTCGTAACCCGCCTGCGGATGCACCTTGATCAAACTGAATTCGATATCAGTGATCCTGCCCGGCTTGCTGAGTATCTCGGACGGAATGTTTATTTTTCCCACATCGTGCACCATGCCGGCAAGATGGATGGCATGTATCTGTTCATCGGGCAGCCCCATTTGTTTGGCGATGGCAGCAGCCAGATCGGCGACTCGTGATTCATGTCCGGCAGTATAGGGGTCGCGCATTTCCACGATGGTGGCGATCGCGCGCACGGTATCTTCCAGATTGTCTTTCAGTTGCACCACCTGCCGCTTGTTTTGCTCCAGTGCAAGATCGCGCTCATGGCGTACATGCAAGGTTCTTACTCCAAATGCCAAGTCCCCCGCCATCTCTTCAAGCAAGTCTATTTCGCTGGGGGTAAATGTATTCAACTCATTGGAATACACGAGCATCGTACCGAATGTTTTGTTATCGCTATCCTTCAACGGCAATGCGATGCTGGACAGATACCCGAGTTTCAGTGCTTCTTCGCACCAAGGTGAATAATGCGGGTCGTTGGCGATATCCTGACACAACTGCGTTGTACCGCTGCGGACAGCGCGTCCACTCGGCCCCATGCCACGTTGGTTATCCTCCGACCAACTGGGCTGCATGGTGTCTGGATAGCCGCCGTTACTGCTGGCATGCGCCATTATCTTGATGGTCTTGCTCTCGTCGTGTTGAGCGTAGCCCACCCAGGCCAGCATATAGCCTCGTTGATGGACGATGGCCTGACAAATGGACTGTAGCAATTCTTGCTCATTATCGGTTCGCACCAGAGTGCGGTTCACCGCACTCAGCGTAGTAAGCGCGCGATTGGCGTGTTGCCTCGCAAATTCAGTCCGTTTGAGTTCAGTGATATCTTTTGCAAAGCTGATGGTACCGATCACCGCCCCATCCTTGAATATCGGGCTGGCATTGACAGAGAGATTCAATATTTCCCCGTCTGCTTTCCTGCCGCGAACTTCATAATGGATCTTTTCTCCCTGCATGATCTTTGTGTGAATCCCCAAGACCATAGGCAGGTCATCTTCAACGACTAGCGGTGCAAACGATTTTCCCAACCACTCTTCGATAGGGCGACCCGTAGTATCCGACGCCTGCTTATTGATAAAGGTAAACATGCCATCCGCCGACAAAGTCCATATCATGTCGTTGGAATTTTCGATTATCGTCCTGTACCGGTCTTCACCGCTTCGAAGCGCATCCTCCACCCGCTTGCGCTCGGTGACGTCTTCGAGGATGTGTGCAGAATGGAGATAGCCCCCCTCTTCGTCATGCACGGAGAATGCACGCAAGCGATAGATGACGTCGCCGACTGCCATTTCCTCTTCATCGGATGCGTCATCTGCTTTTTCCATCACCCGCAAACAGCAGGCTAGTGGTACGCCGGTCTTCGGGAAAATCTCGTAATAGGGACGGCCGATGATCTGCTTGAATGGAATCCCGGCGCAGCGCTGGTAAGCCTTGTTGCAACGCAGGATGCGGAACTGTTTATCGTGCAGGAAGATGGGGTCTTCCACCACATCCAGCGCGGCCATCCATTCCCGATGGGCATCTTCGATTTTCTTGCGCGCTTCCCCCAGGTCTTCCAGCATGGACATCAGAGCACTGCGATTTGCTTCAAGTTCTTTGGTAACTGCCTGATGCTCCGCATCATGACGTTCGCAACGCGATCGCGCCTCGGCCAGCGCACGCTGCGCTGCATCCAATTCCTGGTGCAGATCTTTCGGAGAGTCGCTCATGGCTGCAGCCTATCTGGTTTTGTGCATCAGAAAACCAAGGTTGTATCTCATACTTCACATCGAGTGCGGCCTGATACATTGCGGGCTACGCAGCCCGACAACAGGGTTGGCTGGAGATGATACTGTCGCCTCAATCGTGGCTCTTTGATAGAACCCGAGTCAGCCCAACTCCTTGGCGAAAGTATAGGCACAACCACCTGAAAATAAAAAGGGAAATAAAGGCCTATATATTTTCCCTAAAAGGTCTATATATTTTCCGACGGGCCGGTTTGAAAGAACAACCGAGAAAGATAGAGCGGACATTACAAGATGTCTGCATAGCGTAGACCGTTTTCGCTCGAGATGAGCCTTTAGCCTTTATTTCCGAACAAGCGTATCAACCCCGATGCGGAAGTTCCCACGGCGATCAATGCCAGGAGTATCTGGAACGGAATGGTCGTCGCGAATTCTTCGGTATCGCGGAAGATGACCCAGATCGCGATACTCAACAACAGGACTGCGGCGACACGCTGAAAGTTGTCACTCAGGCCGATCGGGTAGCGCGAACTTACCCAAGCGCCCGCCACTGCAGCAAGCCAGCCACCGAAAGCGCCGCCCAATACGTCAAGCGGCCAATGCACCCCGCAGGCGATGCGTGAGACACCGATCAGGATCGCCAGCGTCAGCAAGCCCAACTTGATTACGAATGGAAACCTCTGCAGACACAGCACACCGACGATCACGAAGATGGTGGTGGTATGGCCCGACGGGAACGCGTTCCCCAAGAACAGGTTGCCGATGGTGTGGAACTGACTCATGTCCAGCACAGCGGGAGGACGCATCACCCCCAAGGGGGATTTAAGGCTCTGCGTCCACAGGATGGCGAACAATGCTGCGACAAAGAAATGCCAGACCACCTGCGGTCTACGCCCGCAGAACGGGAGTATCAACAGGATCGCCACCATATCCGCGATCACCGTCACGTGGCTCCAGAAAGTGTCGCTCAAGAGTGACGTTGCATGATTCAGTGCCAGGAAGACCTGCGTGTTGGCATCGAATATCCATAGCAATAACATCGACACTATCGACACCAGCGGCACACCCCAACGCCATGCGTTGAGGTGAGGTATGCAATCGATCGAGATGTCTTTACTCATGCCATCCTTCGCACCGATAGTAGGTAAAGGTGCTCATCACCGTGCCGTGCGCGATTTCGCTCGAAGATCCCGCCTTGACGCACGATTCAAAATGTTCCACCGATATCGGTGATCCGGTATCCGGCCATGTCACCAGTATCCCCCGCGCTCCTGTTTCAGGTCTGCCGAACCACAGATCGAATTGATCCTGCCTGTCGTCCAACACCTGCACGGTCGATGGACGCGCATACCATGCCAGTCGGCTGGCATGTGTCCAGTTCCTCACAAACAGTACCGGCTCCGGCCCGGGTATCGCCTTCATTTCTTGGCGCAAACGCTCAGCCTGTTGCGCACCCTGCTGCCAGCCGTAAAGATCGGCGAGTGGATGGCCGGATCCGTTCGGCAACAGGTTCGGCTGAAAGAACGCACCGAACATCGCGATCAGCATCAACCCTGCGTAAGCTACAGAGAATCCGGTAACGACCCGTACCCAAGTGCGTTCCCAATGTTGCATGACCCAGCGTATCGCCATCGGAATCAGGGCCACCCATGCCAGTGCCGTCCAATGCGGCAAAGTCATCTCACGCCCGGAGCCGGTTGCGAACAACAACAGGATAGGCAATGCCGTGGCGACACAGAGGACAACCCCAAGATGCCTCCGCTCCCGCCACGCAGCGAACATTGCGATGACAGCGAACCCGATGATGAGCGGACCAAAAACGAGCAATTGTGCCAACTGCGAAAGCACGACACGGCGTGCTTGCCAGTCTGGATTGCGCGCACCGTGGTTCAGTTGGTAGGCGAATGAGGCCCAGTCGTGCTGCATATTCCAATACAGCACAGGCATGATGACCAGCGTGGCGACCAAGGCAGCAAGCCAGGGTCCTGCGCCTTTCAATCTGCTCCATTGTTTGGTCAGAACGAAAGTCAGTATGACCGTGAACACAAGAGTGATGGCGGTGTACTTCGATAGCCCGGCCAATCCCAGGCACAATCCCAACCATAACCAAGGTTTCAACCCTTCTTGTGTAAGAACCCCATGCAATGCAAGTACGGTGAGCAAACCAAAAAATAACAATGGAGATTCAGGGATGAGTGCCAGACCTACCAGTTGCAGTATCACCGCGCTGTGCAACAAAGCCACACTGGAGAATCCCAACCATGGGCTGTCTTGAGGAAACAGAACTTGGCACAGACGGAACAATACCAGGCTGGTGGCGGCAAACAGCAGGATCGCCGGAATGCGCAACGCCAGATCAGAATCGCCGAATTGCAGCATCACCGCTTGCAACCAACCGACCATAGGCGGATGGTCGAAGTAGCTCCAATCCAGATGCAGACCATACAAGGCGTAGTGAGCTTCGTCGACGCTCAGGCCGATGGCACTCGCGGCAAACATCCGGATCAGCGAACTCAGCGCCACCAGCCACAGGGTGGCTTGCACTGGAGTCATCTGACGGATTGCAGTGATCATGTCGTATTGATTAAGCTTGGACCGCCAGTGTTCCGATACAGCCGTCGACAGCGCCAAACTTGACTTCATGGCGAGGCAATTCGGCCACTTTGAACCCTTGCAGATATTGATGCAGAGAGACCAATTCATAACCTTGCATTTGCCACCCCTTGAGCAATTCCTCAAAGATCGGCAACCATAGCCCCCCTTCAAGTTCGGCACGCAAAGTGAATACATGCCCAGTTTCAGATGGCTCACGAGTCAACGCCAGCAGATGCTCCGCAACGTTATCCGTGGTGATGCCATCACGCCCGATGATCTCATCCAATGTAGGCAATGTGGTCGGCAGTTGCGGACAAGCGATGATCTCGGCATCCCACGTCGGTATATAGGGATGGATACCGCGCGTATCCGAGCTGTAAGCGAACCCTAGATGTTGTGTATGGCGCAAGCCATAACGGTTGGTCTGCCAACCGGCCGCCGCATACGATCTCGGTGCACTGCCGAATATCTCGGTGAAACGCGCGACGGCACGATCCATCTCGCGTTGCGTCCATTTCTCGCCCTTGCCAACCACCTTATCCTGCCAGCCAAACCTATCGTTGGCGTGGATACCAACCTCGAAACCGGCATCACGGACGGCGCGCAGGGTATCCGCACATTTATCGCCGATGTTCGGCGCCGGCAGCAAAGTGCCATAGAGCATGGTCTTGAATCCATGATGTCGGTGCGCCGAGATTCGTTTGGCTTTGCCGATGAAGCCGGAGCGGAACACATGCTTGATGGCGCGCCCCGTATGGTCGGCACCCAATGAGAAGAAGAAACTGGCTTGCGCCTGATGGCGTTGCAATGCCTCTGCCAATCGTGGCACACCTTCACGTGTGCCACGGTAGGTGTCGACATCGACCTTGAGTGCGATTTGTTTAAGCATGATTTTTGAACAAGCGGATTGGAACTGAAACGGTCGCGGATTTTAACTGATTAGCCTTGTAAGACTTAACGTTTTTCCTGTACCACGACCCCCGCCCCGCCTTGCGCGAACGTGATGTCCAATGATGCCCCCAACGCCAATCGTTCGCTGCCCGATATGATGTTGCCCTGTGCATCACGCACCAAACTGTAACCCCGCGCCAACACTTGGTCGGGATTGAGATGCTGCAAGTGCTGTCGCATGGAAGCAAGACGAACCATGCGCTGTTCCAAAATGCGCCTCATCCCCACCTGCCATCTTTGCCTCACTGCCCCCAAACGCTCGGATTGGAGTTGGATGCGTTGCTCAGGATGGACTAGCCGCCTTTGCGTGAAATCCAATTGCTGCATCGCCTGCTCGAAACGACGAGTTGCCGCTCGAACGAGATGTTGTCGTATTTGCGCCAAGCGCTGCCGCCACTCCTGCCTATCCGGCACGACTGCCTGTGCCGCTGCCGTGGGCGTCGCTGCGCGCAGATCGGCCACAAAGTCGGCGATAGTGAAATCAGTCTCATGCCCTACCCCACTCACCACGGGGATATGACTACTCGCGATGGCACGCGCCACGACTTCTTCGTTGAACGCCCACAGATCTTCGATACTGCCCCCGCCGCGACAGACGATGAGCACATCGCAGTCGGCGCGCTCACTGGCACTTCGTATCGCCGAGGCGATCTTCTGCCCCGCCCCTTCGCCTTGGACGGGAGTCGGATACAACACGACAGGCACGTTCGGCATGCGGTTGCTCAAGGTACGCAATACATCGCGCAAAGCGGCAGCCTGAAGTGAGGTCACGATACCGATCTGCTTGGGCAACAGCGGTAAGTCACGTTTGCGTTCCCCCTCGAACAGTCCTTCGTCACCCAGCTTGCGCTTCAATCGTTCGAACGCTTCGAACAGTGCGCCCAATCCCGCAGGACGCATCTTCTCCAGGGTCAACTGAAAATCGCCGCGCGCTTCATACAAGGATGCCAAGGCCAGCACCTCGACCTGCGATCCGTTCGCGGGTTTGAAATCCAGATACTGGCTCTTGTGCCGGAACATCACGCAGCGCACCTGCGCCGCCTCGTCCTTAAGTGAGAAGTACCAATGACCGGATGCCGCACTGACAAAATTGGATATCTCACCGCGCACCCACAGCAAGGGCAATCCGCCTTCGATCAATTGCTTCGCAGCGAGATTCAACTCGCGCACGCTCAATACTCTGTTGTTATCTACCGCCACATTCGTTCCTCAATAAAAACGGCACGCCCATGATAGACGTGCCATCCCAATGATCCCCAAAAAATCAGAATCGAACTTGAATTTCGTAACGGCGGTTCTTGGCTTTCTTGGCAGCGGTGTCGTCCGGCTTGACCAACATCTTGTCTGATCCCATACCGACGGATTCGATGTCCTCCGCACTCACGCCCTGCGCAATCAGCTCTTTGACCATCACTTGAGCGCGGCGAGCCGAGAGGTCCTTGTTCTTGGCCGCATCGCCGGAAGAATCGGTGTGGCCCGACACGATGAACTTGAAGCCGGTCTGCCCCTGAGATTGGAGCGACTTCTTCACTTCGATGATGATGCCAGCCAGCTTCTTCGATTTCGATCCGCATCCGGGAGCCAGTTCATCCGAACCACTTTTGAAAGAACATTGGTTCTTGCGGCCTTCGGCCAGCAATTTTTTGTTCACTTGATCTGCGATTTGTTTGTTCCCTTCCGCTGCCGCTTTTGCCTTGGCCTGTTCTGCGACCTTGGCACCCAAGTTACTTCCCGATGCCTTGTTCAGATCGTCCATCAAGCCGGCGTATGCCAGCATAGGGGCGGCTGATAGCATCAATATGGTTAGCAATTTCACTTTCATGTTGGACTTCCTTCGTGTTGATCGTTGATCGGATGAATCGTTACACATGGGCGTTTGGAATCGCCGCACAAGTGAATATTAACGATTGTTCAAGCGCTTGCACGCTGCCGCAAAAAATATTTAAAAATAGACCTAACGGCATATTGACAAAGCGCAATTACTCACAATGCCAACAAATATGCGGCTTCCATGACCGCCAAGCCCTATACCTCACCGCAACTTACGGTATCTATATGTTTTTATTATGCTTTTATTCGGTATATTTATTGAGCAATTTTATCAAAGCCTTGTTGTAACGGGCTTGAAACATTCACCTCTTTGTTTCATCCACAAAGTTATCCACAACTTTTGTGGGTAAAGAAATTTTTAGCTTATGCGACACCAAGTTAGCGTTTTAGACTGCACTCGCCTTGCCCTAAGAGGGGGTAACAAGATACAGTTCGCGCCTCGGATTTTCTGCATATCTATTTGGAGACGTTGCGTGTTCACTCTCATCGAAGCGGCCGGTTGGCCCATCTGGTTACTCATCATCGCCTCACTCATCGCTGTCACCCTCATCGTCGAGAGAATGATCTATCTGCGTGGCAAAAACATCATTCCCGCCAAACTGTTGGATGAAGTCGTGCAGGAATTGAAGACCCAAGGTGTCAGTTCAGCGATGCTCACCAAGTTGAGCGAAGGCTCCCCGCTGGGCAAAGTCTTTGCGGCTGGTCTGAAGAACATCAAGAGTCAACCTCAGGTAATGAAGGAGTCCATCGAAGAGGCAGGCCGTGCCGCCACCCATGATATGGAAC
>JARCRR010000197.1 GCA_029850565.1 Gallionella sp.
GACTGTTGGTAGGTTATTTAAAGATTTAGCAAATAGCTGTGGTGGCTGCTCTACAGAAAGCGATTGCATAACATCGGAAAATCTATGCTCGCTCAACTGCCTGACCGCCAGTGAAGCAACTGATGGGGAGTTTGGAAGCCCCTTCCAAGGAGTTTGACCCCCATAGCTTTCGTACGCATCGCGGTTATTTTGCGATTGGAGTTCATTTGCCTGCGCATATAGGAGGTGCCCCTGCAAAAGACGGAATTTGTCCTTCAGAAGATCGGAGGCTTGGGAATTGCAAAGTGCGGCGTACGCAGGGTGTCGACTAGATCCCCGGCCAACCACTGGATTGTCAGATTGTTTCTTAGGTTTGAGCCCGAATTTTGGGCCTATGGTCAAAGTTAAGCGAGTCTCTTCAGCAACAATCCACTCCAAGAGTTTGATGGTTTCATCATGAAGATGAAAGGAGCTTAAGGGTATATCCCACTCCGCAGTAGATGCAGTTAGTATCTGGATGAGGTTATGACAAATAAAGGGAAAAGCGACTAGTTCGTCGTGAGCGTTTACCAACCATAGCAAATCCCTTAGGGTTTCGACTTTGAAGTCAGTATTGGCGACCTCATTCCGAAGTGATAATTGGGCAGAGCTTAAAGATGGACTTGTATGTAAATTGGTTGATCGACTCATGTGACCTATGGTCATTAATGTAGTAAATCAACTCTAATGCTATTCCCAATATATGTCGATATATTTCGGCTTAATGGTGTCTTAATAGTATCGTCAATGGATTGTGAAGCATATGTTAACTATATGAAACACAACGAATTAACACTATTTATACAAATCAATATTCATTAACTACTTGGTGGTGTGGTGGATTCCGAAGCAGGGTGGTGGGTTCGAATCCCGCCGGGCGCACCAAACATGCATCACTGTGGGCACTTGATCTTAGCGCCGCATCTCTCCCCGATCGAATGGTCACCACTTTCTTCTACAGAACAGGACTGGCCTATAGTTTGTTGGCCGTAAGGCGGGACTCAAAAGGACAATGTTCAGTCCGACTAAAGATTGAAGTTTCACGATTCAATTGGTTTTGGATTTTTACAGCATTTTTACTTTCATGCTGGAATAATCCAGCCGCATGAAACCCGCGCAACCCAGCACAACGAAACGTATTGCCCATGCACTGAACAAGTCGCAGACTAAATCTGCGCGCATGACTTGGATACTTGCGCCTTGCGGTCTGGTCACCTTGCTAGTGTGGCCGTTACGCGATGTGCTAGACCCCGCTAACATTGCCATGTTGTATCTGCTCACAGTTGCTTTCGTCGCGCTGCGTGCAGGCAAACAAGCGGCGATCATTTCAGCCTTGCTCAGCACGGGTCTGCTTGATTTTTTCTTCATCCATCCCCGCCTGTCTTTCTCGGTGGGTGATGCGCAATATGGGGTCACGCTGGCGGTCATGCTGGTGGTCGCCCTCATCGTCGCCAATCTGACCATCAGTCTGCAACGCCAGACCGCGGCCGCCATCGAACGTGAGCGGCAATCTCAAGCGTTGTATCAACTTGCCAGCCGCTTGGCGGGTACGACATCGCTGGAGCAAGTGTCAGCGGCGACGCGAGATTTCCTATACCAGTCGCAAAGTTGTCGCAGCATGCTGTTGATGCGCCACAACGATACCTTGCAACCAGTAGAAACCGAACACTCCCTCGACTCTGAACTGCAATCAGCCGCCGCCACTACTGCTATGCAGATGGCGCAAACGCGGCACATGCGTGAGTCTGAATGCCATTGGTTGTTCCTGCCCTTGTTTGGATCAACCTATGTGCGCGGTGTACTCGCCATCGATCTCGGTGCCATGCCGCCAAGCGATGTCGATGCACAACAAGCCTTGTACGAAGCCATCGCTTCGCTGGTCGCCATCTCGGTGGAGCGGCTGCATTTCGTCGAAGTGGCGCAACGCACCCAATTGCAAATGACCGATGAACGCCTGCGCAGCAGCATCCTCTCCGCGCTGTCGCACGACATACGCACGCCGCTCACTGTGCTTTACGGAATGAGTGAGGCACTGGCGCAGCAGTCGCTACCACAAGACATGCGCGATACGGTCGAAGCCATGCGCGAGCAGACCTTGCGCCTGAACAGCATGGTTTCCAACCTGCTCGATATGGCGAAACTGCGCACGGGTGATCTGCGGCTGAATATGGAATGGCAACCGCTGGAAGAGGTGGTCGGTGCCAGTATCAAGTTGCTGGGCACAGCGTTGGCGCAGCATCCGGTACACGCAGCACTCCCTGCCGATCTGCCGCTACTGCGATTCGATGCCATCTTGATTGAGCGTGTGTTGTGCAATCTATTGGAGAACGCCGCCAAGTATGCGCCATCCGGCTCGGCTATTCGCATCGAAGCCAATACCGACAACTCGCTGGCACACATTTCGGTCTGCAATGAGGGTTCGCACTTTCCATCCGACAAATTGGACAAGATGTTCGAACTGTTCGAGCGCGGTGATGCCGAGTCGAACATCCCTGGTATCGGTTTGGGACTGGCCATCTGTCGCAGCATCGTGGAAGCGCATGGCGGCACGATACGCGCCAGCAGCAACGACGATAGTGCCTGCGTCACCTTCACCCTGCCATTGGGCGAGCCCCCTGTGATCGAAGTGGAGAGCGAGCATGAGTGACCCCACCATCCTGCTCATTGAAGACGAAGTCCAGATTCGCCGTCTGGTGTGCAAGGCATTGGAAACGGATGGCTACCGAGTCGTGGAGAGTGGCACCTTGGGGAAAGGGTTGCTGCAGTTGCACGGTGCCGCGCCGCAATTGCTCATTCTCGATCTCGGCCTGCCCGATGGTGATGGCATCGCCTTTATCCGTGAGCTGCGCAGCCAGTTCACATTGCCAGTGCTGGTGCTCTCCGCACGCTCGGCAGAAGGCGAAAAGATTCGCGCACTGGATGCGGGGGCGGACGACTATCTGACCAAGCCTTTCGCCACGGGTGAATTGTTGGCGCGGGTGCGTGCGCAGTTGCGCCGCAATCCGGCAGAAAGTGCTACACCACCCACCCATTTTCGTTTCGGCGAGGTCGAAGTCGATCTCGCTCAACGTCGTGTCACCCGTGGGGGCGCAGCGGTTCATCTCACCCCCATCGAATATCGTTTGTTACTCGCCATGCTGGCCGATCCCGGCAAGGTGTTGACGTACCGTCATCTGCTGCGCGCGGTGTGGGGCAATGCGCACAGCGAGAGCAATCATTACCTGCGCATCTATGTGAGCCACTTGCGTCAAAAGTTAGAAGCAGATCCCACTCAGCCCGAATATTTCTTAACCGAGACGGGCATCGGTTATCGGTTCCAAATCTGAAGGAGAATCACGATGGAAGACAATCAAAAAACTGCTACCAGTGCGTTGGCATTGGCTGCACTCGGCGTCGTGTACGGCGATATCGGTACCAGCCCGCTGTACGCGTTCAAAGAAGCCTTCGCGGGCGCACACGGCCTCGCGCCGACCGAAGCCAATGTGCTGGCCGCATTGTCCGCATTGTTCTGGGCGATGATGCTCATCATCTCCATCAAATATGTTTGGATGATGCTCAAGTTCGACAACAACGGTGAGGGGGGCGTGCTCGCATTGACGGCCTTGGCGAATCGTTCCTCGCAAGGGGCGGCACGCTGGAAACTGTTGATCGCCACGGCGGGCATCTTCGCTGCCGCACTGTTCTATGGTGATGCGCTCATTACCCCGGCCATCTCGGTGTTATCGGCTGTCGAGGGGCTGAGTGTCGCCGCGCCTGCGTTGGAAAGTCTCATCATCCCGATCACTATTGGTGTGATCACGGGCCTGTTCCTTATCCAACGCCGTGGCACTGGCAGCATGGGTAAGTTGTTCGGCCCTATCACCTTGGTGTGGTTCGCCGCATTGGGCGTACTCGGTGTCTTGAGTATTTTAGAGACGCCCTTGGTATTGCTCGCGCTCAATCCGCTGTATGCCATCGATTTCGCTATCGAGCATCCCGTTGGCATGTTCTTTCTATTGTCGGCCGTGTTTCTCGCACTTACCGGAGGTGAAGCACTCTATGCGGACATGGGGCACTTTGGTGCAAAGCCGGTCAGGTTGGCGTGGTATGGATTGGTCTGCCCGGCATTGCTCATCAATTACTTCGGCCAGGGAGCATTGGTGCTGCGCTCAGCAGACGCGATCCAGAATCCGTTCTACCTGTTGGCCCCTGATTGGTTCATGTTGCCTTTAGTCGCTTTGGCCACCGCCGCCACGGTGATCGCCTCGCAAGCCACCATCTCCGGTGCGTATTCGATGACACTGCAAGCGATGCGTATGGGCTATCTGCCGCGTCTGTTCATCCAACACACTTCCGATTCACAACGCGGGCAGATCTACATCCCCGCCGTGAATTGGATGATGCTGGTCGGGGTGGTCATTCTGGTATTTGAGTTCGGCTCTTCCGGTGCGCTGGCGGCGGCTTACGGTATCGCGGTGTCGGGCACCATGATCATCACGACACTGCTCACCGTCTTCGTCACGCTGATGTTGCCGGGACGTGCACGCCTGCCGTTGCTGGGAATGCTGGCCGTGATCGCACTGCTGGAGATGTTGTTCTTTGGCTCCAATCTCACCAAGGTGTTCAGCGGCGGCTGGATGCCACTGGTGCTGGGACTCACGCTGTTCTTGTTGCTCTCGACTTGGAAAAAGGGCAGCTCGCTCATCGCCAAACAGCGGCGCAAACTCGATATCCCGATGGAGGTGTTCGTCTCTAGCACTCACCCAGACGTGCCCCGTGTCAGCGGCACCGCGATCTACCTGACAGCAGACCCGCAGTTCGTTCCGAGTGCGTTGTTCCACAATCTGAAGCACTTCAAGGTACTGCATGAGCAGACCTTGTTCGTGCATGTGGTGACCGAGGACGTTCCCTACATCGCAAAGCAAGAACGTCTTGAAGTCACACGGCTTGCGCCGGGGATGTATGACGTCGCATTGCATTTTGGTTTCCGCCAAGAGATCGACATCCCTTTGGAGTTGGAAGGCTTGGCTAAACGCGGTGTGAAATACGAGGCGATGAGCGCCACTTACTTCATCGCCCGTTCCAATGTGGTCGATGGCCCAGGAGGACTTCCGTCGTGGCGTTCAGCGTTGTTCTCTTGGATGACACGCCAGTCGGAAGGGGCGGCCAGCTTCTTCAACTTGCCCCCCAATCAGGTGGTCGAACTGGGAACCAAGGTCGTGCTGTAGTTTTATCTGAACCGATAACTCACCGCGACATAGCCCGTATCCAGATAGCCTTTATCAATGATGGGGCTGAGGCGGATCGCATCCCCTAACCATTTACGCCGCGCATAGAGATGCAGATGGTAGTCATCGCTCAGATGCACGTCAGCGATCAGAGCGATGAGGTTGTTGAATGCCCCATCGGGTTGGTAGGCCGCATAGGTGCTGTGTGCCGCTTCTTGCGGAGAGACGCCGTAGTAATAACGCACGTATCCTTTGCTTCGATATTCCGCACCGACTAGGGGATACAACTTCAGCCTTGGCAGCTCAAGCCTGCCGCCATAGATCACCTCGAAGATGTTTCCCTGTGAGCTGTTCGCGTCGTGGAACGCATTGAGCATGAGGCCGCCTATCGGTGTCACTTGAAGTGTGCCGATGCCGATGGGGAGAGAGTTGTCTCGTTTAGTTAGCCCAGCCAGAGCGGGTGCGCTCGTATCGAAGCCATCCTGACTGAAGCGGCCTACCAGTTCCACATGACCATATCCGAGCGGAAGCGTCTTGATGCCGAAGGTGTCGATACGCGCGAACATCCTGCCGTAGTTGAAATCCACGTACGGTAAGACGCTGGTCTGATCCGGGTTGCCGCGAATGATGCTGCCTGTGTAGTAGCCGCCCAAACCGATGTCGCCCACGATCTCCGATTTGAATTCTTCTGCGCTGGCTGCTGCGCTCAGTAGGGCGGCGCATAAGCAGGCGCGAGTAAACACATGCCTAGCGGCCTGACGATTCTGTAAAAGTGTCTTCATAAGAATCTCCCCGCGAGTGCGGCACGTCTGCCGCGCCTGACCTTCACGCCAGCCAGAATTGCCAAGCCGATGATGAAATAACTGCCGGTGATGAGGATGGAGAGGCGATGGTCGCCTTGTGAAAGCCAGCTCACCAATCCGTAAGTGAGCGGCCCCAATATGGAGGCCAGCTTGACCGACATTCCCCACAGCCCAAAGAACTCGGCGCGTCGTGTCGCAGGGCTGAGCAAACCCACCAGCGCACGTCCGGCAGATTGGCTGGCACCCATACATATCCCGGCGAGGTTGGCCGCGACCCAGAACATATCGGGCCCTTGTGCGCTCCACGCCAGTCCGACCATGACGATCCAGCCGACCAAGGTGAGGGCGATGGCGGGGATGTGGCCGATGCGGTCTTGCAGGTGACCGAACAGAAAAGCACCGACCGCGGCGGTGATGTTGACGACGAAGATCAGCATGATGGTCTGCTGCGTGGTGAAGTGCATCGCCTGTTGTGCGTAGATCGCGGCGAGTGTGATCACCGTTTGGATGCCCGCTTGATAGAACACGGTGCAGACGAGGAAGCGACGCAGGTCGCGGAAATCTTTCGCGTGGCGGATGGTTTGGGCGAGGCGGGCGAAAGATTCCTGCAACAGGTTGCGCCCTTGCAGATGCGCCTGCGGCAAGGCGCGTTCCTTGAGGAAGAGAAAGGTGGGCAGGCTGCCGAGCGCGAACAGCGCGGCGGTAATGAGCATCACCATCGGTACGAACTCTTCTGAATGCTGGCCCTGGTGCTGCGCCCAAGTGACATAGGCAAGGCTGGCGCCCAGACTGACCAAACCGCCGACGTAACCCAAGCTCCATCCCCAGCCGGAGACTTTGCCGAGCGACTTGCTTTGTGCCAGTTCGGGCAGGAAGGCCGCCGCCAGATTCTCGCCGCTACCGTAAAAGAAATTGGACAGGATGATGAGCACGATGGTGAGCCACAGACTGTTCGGCCCGCTGAACACGAGCAATGCGGTGAACGTCACGCAGCCGATGGTGCTCAGCGCCAGCAATTTCTTTTTGGCGGCATAGGCATCAGCGTAAGCGCCGATGAGCGGTGCGCTGAACATGATTGCGGCGTAAGAGACCGCCAGCGCCGCCGTCCATGCGAAGGTCGCCCAAGGTGCGTTGCCTGCCACCACCGCGACGAAATAAGCATTGAAGATGGCGGTGATGACCACCGTGGTGTAACCGGAGTTGGCGAAGTCGTACATGGCCCACGCCCATGCTTCGCGGTAGGAGACGCTCTTGGCGAGTGAGTGGCTCATGACATTTCTTAACAATGGCTGGCAGGAGGACATTGTTGTCCATTACGGCAGTGAATGTAAATCAATGATGGTGGCTCGAAGTCGAGGTTGCCGCGAGTGCATAGCCTGCTCATTGCAACGGGGATTGAACGAGGGCGGGGAGTGCTTGCTGTGTTATCCTTTTGTGCGTTCATTTCTAATACCCGCTCCATGAAGTTCATCCTGATTTTCTTGCTGTTGTTACCCGCCTCATCTTGGGCCGATGTCGATGCGGATTTCACGGCTGCGCGCGAAGCATTCCGTGTCGGCAACAGCGCGAAACTTGCACTTGCGGCGGCCAGGCTGAAGCAGACGCCGCTGGAGCCTTATGCCACCTATTACCTGTTGCGCATGCGCTGGGAGGATAAGGACAGCAAGCCGATCAAGGCTTTCCTGGCGCGCGAGGAAGACACTCCCGTCATCGACCAATTACGTGCCGAGTGGCTCAAGATGTTGGGCAGGAAACAGCGCTGGGAAGAGTTCGCGGGCGAGTATCCCAATCTCATCAATGCCGATGCCGAGCTGACCTGCTACGCACTGCAGTTGCAATACAAGACGGATGAGGAGGCCGCTCTGCGCGAGGTGCGCAAGTTGTGGCCGGTCGGCACCTCACAAGCGGATAGCTGCAATGTCCTGTTCGAGTCCGCGCTGAAGAAAGACATCATCACGGCGCAGGATGTATCGCAGCGTGTGCGTTTGGCTCTTGAATCAGGCAATACTTCGCTGGCGAAGAAGCTCATTCCCAAGATGCGCAACGAAGAGCGCCTGCCTATTGCCGAGTTGGATGCGGCTGCGAGGAATCCGCAGCGTTATC
This sequence comes from Gallionella sp., assembly GCA_029850565.1. Lineage (GTDB taxonomy): Bacteria > Pseudomonadota > Gammaproteobacteria > Burkholderiales > Gallionellaceae > Sideroxyarcus. The sequence continues at coordinate 8,132 of JARCRR010000197.1, forward strand.
TGAGCAAGACGGCATTCACCCACGCGAGTGACGGGCGCCGTCGTGTCGCCCTGTATGCCCTGCAAAGGTTGGCAAAGCAATCGGCGGATGTGGCACATGCCCAATATCAAAAGATCGCCACCCTCTTCCCGGAATCCGAGAAACAATATTTCTATTCCTGGCTGGCACTCGCGGCAGCGAAGGATCACGACCCGCGCGCACTCGAATGGTATGGCCGGGCAGGCGAGGCGGCACTGAGCGAGCAGCAACTGGCGTGGCGTACCCGTGCTGCATTGCGCGCCCGGAATTGGCACGAGGTCTGGGCGGGCATCGCCGCGATGGCACCGCAACAGCAGAACGAAGGAACGTGGCGCTATTGGAATGCGCGCGCGCTGAAGGAACTGGGGCATGCCGCAGAGGCGGAGGCGATATGGGCCCCACTTAGCCGCGAATACAACTTCTACGGACAATTGGCGGCTGAAGAGTTGGGTGCTTCGCCGGCGGCGGGGATGGTCTCGGCCAGCTTTCAGCCCACGGCCGCCGAGTTGGAAATGATGCAGTCCCGCCCCGAGATACGGCGCACGCTGATCTTGTACCGCTTGGGGATGCGCGTGGAAGCAGCGAAGGAGTGGGACTGGGCGATGCGCGGTTTGAGCGACCGCGAATTGCTGGTGGCCTCCGAAGTGGCGCGTCGCGACGAGATGTACGACCGCTCCATCAACGCAGCGAACCGCACCGTCGAACTGCACGATTTCAATCTGCGTTATCCCTCGCCTTATCGCGAAGCCATGCAAGCACCATTGCATGAGCATGATCTGGAAGAAGCGTGGGTCTACGGTTTGATGCGTCAGGAAAGTCGTTTCGCATCGCATGCCAAGTCGGATGTCGGCGCGGCAGGCTTGATGCAGATCATGCCCGCGACCGCGAAGTGGGCCGCGCGCCGTATCGGCTTGAAGGGATACCGTAAGGGGCTTATCCACCAATTGGATGTGAACCTGAGGCTGGGCACGTACTACATGAAGAACGTGTTCAACCAGTTCGATGACAATCCTGTACTGGCTTCTGCGGCATATAACGCGGGACCTGCACGTGCACGCAGGTGGCGCGGTGATGTTCCGCTGGAAGGCGCGATTTATGCCGAGACCATCCCCTTCGACGAGACGCGCGATTACGTGAAGAAGGTGATGAGCAACACCATCTATTACGCCAAGCTTTTCGGTCAGCCATCAGAGTCGCTGAAGAAACGCCTGGGTGTCATCAAGGCGCATAACTCGGTCAACCAGCAGGCTGATCCGGATGAGATCTGAAATGAAAATGAAGCATTGCGTTCGCTCCCTCTCCCCGCGGGGGAGGGCTGGGGAGGGGAAAACGCGATGAGTCTGAAGCAATTTCAAATCTATTGTGTCGGCGGCGCGGTGCGCGACCGGCTGCTTGGCCTGCCGGTGAAAGATCACGACTGGGTCGTCGTGGGCGGCACACCGGAACAGATGGAGGCGCGCGGTTTCAAGCCGGTGGGCAGCGATTTCCCGGTGTTTCTGCACCCCGATACGCACGAGGAATATGCGCTGGCGCGCACCGAGCGCAAAGTGGCGCAAGGCTACAAAGGGTTCAGCATCTATACCTCGCCCGACGTCACGCTCGAACAAGACCTGCTGCGCCGTGACTTCACCATCAACGCCATCGCACAGGATGCCGACGGCAATCTGATCGACCCCCACGGCGGGCAAGCCGATCTGAAGGCGGGCGTGTTGCGCCATGTGAGCGCAGCCTTCGCCGAAGACCCTGTGCGTATCCTGCGCGGTGCGCGTTTCGCCGCACGCTTCGGTTTCACCTTCGCACCAGAGACGCTGACCCTGATGCGCGCGATGGTGGACAACGGCGAAGTGGATGCGCTGGTGGCGGAGCGCGTGTGGCAAGAACTCGCACGCGGCCTGATGGAACAACACCCCTCGCGCTTCTTCACCACCCTGCGCGAGTGCGGTGCGCTGAAAAAGATATTGCCGGAACTGGATGCCATGTTCGGCGTGCCGCAGACCGCGCACTACCACCCCGAGATCGACTGCGGCATCCACGCCATGCTGGTGCTGGACGACACCGCCCGTCACGACTATCCGCTGGAAGTGCGCTTCGCCGCGCTGGGCCACGATCTCGGCAAAGGCAACACGCCTGCCGATATTCTGCCGCGCCACATCGGCCACGAGATGCGCAGCGTCGATCTGCTGAAAGGCGTGTGCGAAAGGTTGCGCGTGCCTGCCGAGTGTCGCGATCTCGCGCTGCTGGTGGCGAAGCAACACGGCAACATACATCGCGCGAAAGAGTTGCGTGCAGACACCATCGTGCGCTTGTTCGACAGTTGCGACCTGTGGCGCAAACCGGAACGCTTCGCACTCATGCTGCAAGCGTGTGAGTCCGATGCACGCGGACGCACCGGACATGAGAACGATGCCTATCCGCAGACTGCCTACTTCATGAAGTGTGCCGCCGCCGCACAGTCGGTGAATGCGGGCGACATCGCGCGCGCCTGCGCGGACAAGAACCTCATCGCCGACAAGGTGCGCGAGGCGCGCATCGTGGCGGTGGAGGCGG
>JARCRR010000198.1 GCA_029850565.1 Gallionella sp.
CCATTCCGAGGCGAGGAAGCCTCTGACCCAAGCCTTGCCTAGGGTCATCGCGGGGGCCTGATTGCTTTGAGAAGATTTGCGGAATTCATCCATCTCTTCTTTGGTGACCAGATTCTTTTCGGTGAAAGGGATGCCACGATCCTTCAATAATTGGCGCGCCTCTTTACAGGGGGTGCCGCATTCATCGAAGACGTATAGCGTCACCGGAAAGAACTGTTTTGCTTTTTGTGTTTCGTAAGGCAAGCCTTCGTCCGGAGTGGGTTCGCTACCCAGCTTCAGGCGCTCCACATCTTCGGTGCCTGCCAAGGGGCGGTCGCTGTAATGCACTTTGCCGCTACTATCGATTGAGCGGTAAAGCTCGCCCGCCTGACTTTGGGCTGATAAGAAGAAACTCAACAAAAAGAGGATGGCCTTCATAGCTAACTCCCGTCTGTTAAACCTCGATAAGCCCATTATGCCGCAACAGCGCATCGATGGAAGGGGCGCGCCCACGGAAAGCGGCGAACGATTCCATCGCGGGGCGCGCGCCGCCCATCGCCAGCACCTCGGCACGGAAACGCGCACCGATCTCTGGATTGAGTACGCCATGCTCCTCGAACAAACTGTAAGCATCTGCCGACAACACTTCCGCCCACTTGTAGCTGTAGTAGCCGGCAGAATAACCACCCGAGAAGATGTGCGAGAAGCTTTGCGGGAAGCGGTTGAACTCGGGCGGGATGAGCACCGCCACTTCGGCGCGCACTTCGTCTAGCAACTGCAATATCGTCTTGCCTTGGCCCACATTGAAGTTGCTGTGCATCAGCATGTCGAACAGAGCGAACTCGATCTGGCGCAGCGTGGCTAGCCCACTCTGGAAGTTCTTCGCGGCGAGCATCTTGTCGAACAGCGCGCGTGGCAACTTCTCGTTGGTATCCGCGCGCCTTGTCATACCTTGCAGCACATCCCATTCCCAGCAGAAGTTCTCCATGAACTGGCTGGGCAACTCGACCGCGTCCCATTCCACGCCGTTGATACCGGATACGCCGAGGTCTTCCACTTCCGTGAGCAGATGGTGCAAGCCGTGACCGAATTCGTGGAACAGGGTCTGTACTTCGTCGTGGGTGAACACGGCTGGGCGTCTGCCGTTAGCTCGGTAGTAATCATCACTCGGTGAGGCAGCCGCTGCAACCGACTCGCGGACGCTCCCATCCCGCTGCGCGGGGCCCTGCTCACTGCTCGCAGTTGCACCACCCACGGGTGCGGAGAAGTTGCAGTTGAGATAGGCGACAGGGGTTTGTATCTTGTTATCAAGGCGACGGCGCGTGATGACATCATCCATCCACGCACCACCGCGTTTGCTGTTGCGCGCATACAGGTCTAGATAGAACTGACCGACCAGGTTATCCTTCGCATCGCGGATGTCGAAGAAGCGCACGGTCTCGTGCCATATGGGCGCACTGCTTGGGTTGATGCGCAGACCGTACAGCGTCTCCACCAGCTTGAACAAGCCAGCCAATACGGCGTCCTCGGGGAAGTACTGCTTCACTTCCTGCTCGGAGAAGGCGTAGCGTTGTTCGCGCAGCTTCTCGCTAACGTAGGCCACATCCCATGAGCGCAATTCGATGAGGCCGAGTTTGGTCTTGGCAAACTCACGCAGTTCGACCAGGTCTTTCTCCGCGAAAGGCCGCGCTCGTTGTGCCAGTTCGCGCATGAAATTCACCACCTGTTGCGGTGTCTCCGCCATCTTGGCAGCGAGTGAGAGTTCGCCGAAATTCTTGAAGCCGAGCAACTGAGCTTCCTCTGCACGCAGCGCGACGATCTCGTCCATCAGCGGCGTGTTGTCCCAATCAGGCTTGCCGAATTCCGAGGCACGCGTGGCATAGGCGCGGTAGATCTTCGCGCGCAGGTCGCGGTTGTCGGCGAACTGCATCACGGGCAAGTAAGAGGGCGCTTTCAGCGTGAACATCCAGCCCGTCTTCTCGGCGGACTGCGCGGCTTCGCGTGCGGTCTGCAACACGTCCTCAGGCAGACCATCCAACTCGCCGCGATTCTCGATGACTAGGGTGAAATCGTTGGTCGCATCCAAGATATTGTCGGAGAAGCGTGAGGACAATTCGGATTGGCGCTCCTGGATAGCGAGATAACGCGCTTTCTTGTCATCGGGCAACTCTGCTCCGCCCAAGCGGAAATCGCGCAGTTCGTTCTCGATGATTTTCTTGCGTGCCGCGCTCAATCCGGCGAACTCAGTGCTGTTGCGCAGCGCTTTGAACTTTTGGAACAGCGCGAGGTTCTGCCCCAGTTCGGCGTAATAGGCGGTGATTTTCGGCAAGGTAGAGTTGTAGGCATCGCGCAGCTCGGGCGAGTTCATCACCGCGTTCAAGTGGCCGACCGGTCCCCATGCACGAGACAAGCGTTCGTTGGCATCCTCCATCGGGCGCACGAAGCTATCCCATGTGGGCAGCGAGTCATCCGCCAACAAGCGAGTGATGAGCGCGCGGTTCTCATCGAGCATTTGTTCGATGGCTGGCGCGACGTGTTCGGGTTTGATCTCCGCGAAACGGGGAAGACCGGAGAAGTCGAGTAGTGGGTTCATTGCTAACCATTCCTTTGAGCCGTCATTCCGGCGTAGGCCGGAATCCAGTTTGGACAAACATTCTGCGTAGCAGACAAAACCCAGCAGGCATGCTTCGCATGGATTTGAATTATTGACTGGATTCCGGCCTACGCCGGAATGACGAGTTGTTTATTGTTGAAATACCAGCTGTCCATCGAGCAAGGTGTAGCGCACGCGACCCTGCATCTCGTAACCGTTGAACGGCGTGTTCTTGCCTTGGCTCTTGAGCGCGGCGGGCTCCACCTTCCATGCGGCTTTAGGGTCGAACACGCAGAGGTCGGCATGCGCACCGATGCTCAGATGCCCCATCTTCACGCCGAGTATCTGCGCGGGATTGATGGTGATGCGCGCGAGCGCGTCCAGCAACGGTATCTTGTCTTGTTCTGCCCATTTCAACACCAGCGGCAGCAACAGCTCCAATCCTGTCGCGCCATCTTCCGCTTCGGCGAAAGGCATCTGTTTGGCATCTTCATCCACCGGCGAATGATTGGAGCAGATGGCATCGATGATCCCGTCACGCAGTCCGGTACGCAGCGCATCGCGGTCGCGCAGACCGCGTAAGGGTGGGACGAGGTGGCAGTTGGCATCGAAGTAACCGATGTCCATTTCGGTGAGATGCACGTGGTTCATCGACACGTCGCAGGTGACTTTCAATCCTTCACGTTTCGCAGCACGGATCATCTCGACACCTGCGCCGCTGGAGACGCGGCAGATGTGCAGGTCAACGCCGGTCTCGCGCGCGAGTTGCAGCGCGGTCGCCAGTGCGACGGTCTCGGCCACGACCGGGATAGACGGGAGTCCCAAGCGGGTCGCCACTTCACCGTCATGTGCCACGCCGTTCTTGGCGAGGAAGCTGTCCTGCGGGCGTAGCCACACACGGTAGCCGAAGGTCGCGGCGTACTGCATGGCGCGCATCAACACACGGGTATCGGTAAGCGGTACATCAGCCTGACTGAAGGCTTTGCAACCTGCCTCGGTCAGCTCGATCATCTCGGTCAGTTCTGTACCCTTTAGTCCGTAGGTCAGCGCACCGACCGGGAACACGCGGCACTGGTTCAGATTGCGCGCGCGATGCTTGAGCATCTCCACCAAGCCGGGCTCATCCAGTGGCGGATCGGTATCGGGCGGGCAGGAGAGTGAGGTCACTCCGCCAGCTACGGCTGCCGTCATCTCAGATTCCAAGGTCGCGCGATATTCGTAACCCGGCTCGCGCAGACGTGCCGCCACATCCGTCAGGCCGGGCATCACGATCATGCCGCTCGCATCGATCACCTGCTCGGCAACGAAACCCTGTGGTGCGGTGCCGATGGCGGCGATACGACGATTCGAGATGAACACGTCTTGTTGTGCATCGATTTTGTTCTTGGGGTCGATCACACGACCGTTCTTTATCAGGATATTCATTGTTTCGCTCCTGCCAACGTACTCATCACCGCCATGCGCACCGCGATGCCGAAAGTGACCTGCGGCAGGATGACCGATTGCGAACCATCCGCCACGCTGGAGTCGATCTCCACGCCCCGATTCATCGGGCCCGGGTGCATCACGATGGCATCGTCACTGGCTACGGCGAGGCGCTCCTGGGTGAGGCCGTAATACTTGAAGTATTCCTGTGCCGAGGGCAGCAGCGCGCCCTGCATGCGCTCGTTCTGCAGGCGCAGCATCATCACCACATCCACATCTTTCAGGCCACGCTCCATATCGTGATAGACCTGTACGCCGAGCTTCTCCACATGCGACGGCAACAGCGTCTTGGGAGCGACTACACGCACTTCAGGCACGCCCAGCGTGGTTAGCGCATGAATCTGCGAACGGGCCACACGCGAGTGCAACACGTCGCCGACGATGGCGACCTTCAGGTTATGGAACTCCTTTTTGTAGTGGCGGATGGTAAACATATCCAGCAGCGCTTGCGTCGGATGCGCATGGCGACCGTCGCCGGCGTTGATGACATGGATAGTAGGAGCGACATGCTGCGCGATGAGGTGTGCCGCGCCGCTGGAAGAATGGCGCACCACGAACATGTCGGCGTGCATCGCGCACAGGTTGTCCACCGTATCCAGCAGCGTCTCGCCCTTGCTGGTGCTGGATGATCCGATGTTGAGGTTGACCACGTCGGCGGAGAGTTTCTTTGCCGCGATCTCGAAAGTGGTGCGGGTGCGCGTGCTGTTCTCAAAGAAGATGTTGAAGATGGATTTGCCGTGGAGCAGCGGCACTTTCTTGATCTCGCCGCCTTCGGCGATGTTCACGAAGCCGGCAGCCTTGTCCAGGATGTCGCGCAGGATGCGCGCGGGAAGACCTTCGGTGCTCAACAGATGTTGAAGTTCACCGCTCTTATTCAGTTGTGGGTTGTTCATGCGTAGATTCCTGCGCTGGGTTCATCGAAATACGCTTGCAGTATCTGCTGCGCAGCATACTGGTCGATCAGGGACTTTTGCTTGCGGCCGTGTATCCCTTCCTCATCCAGTGCTGAGCTCGCGGCGGCGGAAGTATACCGCTCATCGACCAGTATCGTCGGCAAATCGAAGCGTCCTTTCAGGCGGTTGGCGAAGCGGCGACACAGCGCGGTCATCTCGTGCGGCGTGCCGTCGTCGTTGCAGGGCAGCCCCACCACCAGCGCGACAGGTTGCCATTCTTTGAGAAGGGCGGCGATGGTGGAGAAACGCACGTCTGTCGTCTCATCATTGATGGTGGAGAGCGGACGCGCCGTGCCGGAGATGCTGTTGCCAACGGCGATGCCGATGCGTTTGGTGCCGAAATCGAATGCGAGAAAAGTGCCGGAGAGGATCGAGGAAGACTGCCCGTCAGGCATGTCCTGCCTCTTCGGAGAGCGATGCGTAATCCACGCCGAGTAGCGCCATCGCCGCAGGCAAGCGCTCTTCGGCGGGCATGTCGAACAGGATGTGTTCTGTGGCGGGTACGCTGAGCCAGGCATTGGCGGCAAGTTCCTGTTCCAGTTGCCCTTCTGACCAACCGGCGTAGCCAAGTGTGATGAGCAGATTGCGCGGTCCTGTGCCTTCGCCCACGGCTTGCAGGATGTCTTTGGAGGTGGTGAGTTCGACCTTATCGTTGACCTGCAGGGTCGATTGCCATTGACCCCCCGCGTTGTGTAGCACGAAGCCGCGATCGGTCTGCACCGGCCCGCCGAAATGTACGGGCATGTCTTCCAGTTCGGCCTGCTTGAGTGGCATGTTGATCTGGGCGAACAGCTCGCTCAGGGTCAGACTGATGGGGCGATTCACCACAATGCCCATCGCACCCTCGTCGTTGTGCTCGCACACATAAGTGAGCGATTTGGCAAAGAAGGGGTCGGTCATCGCCGGCATGGCGATCAAAAAGTGATTGGTGAGGTTCATGCTGGACATGTCGCCATTGTAGCTTTTTGAGCTTCCCCCCACAATTGTGGGCACCAAAACCTCTGTCACCATACGGCGTTGCTCACAAAAAATGGCTTCTTACATATCAACCATATGCCGCGTCGCCATTTTTTCTCGCGCTTTGTCTGGTTTAAGAGATTTGGTTTCTAGAAGCGCTCACCGCCCATGACCAAAACCTACCCGTCTCTCTCTGATGGTTCCGCATCTTCAACCCCGTCACACAATCGGAAAGATTCGATCCAGCGGGCAAATTCATCCGTCGCTACCTTCTCGAATTGGGAGACTACCCCGAGAAATTCATTCATGTGCCGTGGGCGTTGGCGAGCAGTGAACAACAAAGATGTGGAGTGATGATCGGGAGAGATTACCTAGGGCCCATCGTCGATCACGCGCTGGCGCGGTTGAAGACGCTGGAGATGTTCAAAGGGCTTGCTTAGTCATGGCGGAGATCAACGATAGACAACCAGAATCATTTGGTTGCCAGAATCTCTATCACCATCAATTTGATTTCGGCATCGCTCGCCTTGGCAGGTGCTGCCGGCATCGGCATGCGTCCCCAACCGCCGGGGCCGCCCGAGCGGACTCTCTGCGTCAAGTGATCGACAGCCGTCGTATCGCCCTCATAACGCTCCGCAATCATCTTGAAACTTGGCCCGACCACACGCTTGCCGGTCGACTGATGGCAAACGTGACAGTTGTATTTATCGAGCAACGCGGCAGCGTCTCCGGCCCAAGCCGAATTGCCCAGTGACAGTCCGGCTAGCAACAGTAGTACAGATCGAATTTTCATGACTCACTCCTTGTTAAGATCGGGTTGCTCATTACGCAGATCAGATAGCTGTGCTTTCATGAATATGTTGAAGAGGCGTAAACGCAGGTTACCGCCAACCTTTGACTATTGAAGGCCGATTAGATCGGGTTCGGTAGCAGACGTGTAATGTGGTGCAGTAATTCCTCTTCTTGGAAAGGTTTGCCCAGGTACTCGTTGACGCCCAACTCCATCGCGAAGTTGCGGTGTTTATCAGCCGTACGCGAAGTGATCATGATGATGGGCAAGGCCTTGGTCTTGCTGTCTTGGCGTAAACGCTTGGCCAACTCGAATCCATCCATGCGCGGCATCTCGATGTCGAGCAACATCAGGTCGGGAGATATCTCCATCAATTGCTCCAATGCATCCACACCATCCTTGGCAGTGACGACTAGGTATCCGGCGCGTTCCAGCAGGCGGGTTGTGATCTTGCGCACGGTGAGCGAGTCGTCCACCACCATGATCAACGGAACTGTGCGAACTTCTTCAACGGCCGCGGAGATTTCCGCCTTGTGAGTGACCGCGAGGCCTTGGGTGAAAGCGACCGGATTGATGATGAGGATCACCGCACCGCTACCGGAAACGGTGGCACCCGCGATACCGGGCAGTCGCGCCAGTTGCGGGCCGATATTCTTTACCACAACCTCTCGATTACCCAACAGCGCGTCCACATGTAAAGCGATGCGATACTCCCCGCTGCGCAATAGAAGCAACGGGTTGTGCGGTTGTCCTACCACCTCGATCTTATGGTCTCCCAATAGGCGTGGCAGATAATGCACTCCGTAGTGATGACCATTCCAATCCACATGATGCTGTTGGTAGATAGCCTCAAGTTGTTCCGGTTTAAGTTGTTGCACGCTTTCAACCATGGTCGACGGTATGGCATATGTGGCATGTCCGGCCCTCACCATCAAGGTCTTGGTTACGGCCAGTGTCAATGGCAGGTGGATACTGAAACGCGTGCCTCGACCGGCTTCCGAGGCGACATCAATGCGTCCCCCCAAAGCGCTGATCTCGCTACGCACCACGTCCATGCCTACTCCGCGTCCGGAAATTTCGGTGACCTCTTGTGCGGTAGAAAATCCGGCTCTGAAGATCAATTGCATGACCTGCTCGTCGCTGATTTCTTCGTCTGCGCTGATGATGCCGCTTTCGATGGCTTTTTGGCGGATGCGTGCAATATCCAATCCGGCACCGTCATCGCTGAATTCGAACACCACCTCGTTACTTTCCTGGCGTAACGCCAGGCGTACTTCACCGATCTGTGTCTTCCCGCTTTGCTCCCTTTGCTGAGGCGCTTCCAGACCATGTGCGATAGAGTTGCGCAACAGGTGTTCGAAAGGCGCGGTCATCTTTTCGAGCACGCTTCGATCCAACTCGATCCCGGTACCCGACAACTCAAGGTTGGCACGTTTTCCCAAATCTTTTCCGGTCTGCCGCACGATACGGTAAAGGCGTTCGCTGATGCTGGAGAAGGGCACCATGCGAATGGACATCAGACCTTGTTGCAGTTCGCGATTGAGCTGTGACTGGGTGATCAGCGCATCTGTCGCTTCATCCAGATTCTTCAAAAGCGATTGTTGCAGGGTCTGCACGTCATGCACACTTTCGTTCATGAATCGGGTCAGCTCTTGGAAGCGGGTGAAACGGTCGAATTCAAGAGGGTCGAACTTATCCGCACTATCGCCGCTCACCAGGACGCGCGCTTGCATCTGACTTTCAGCCTGTATCTCGATTTCACGCAGCTGCTTGCGCAGTCGGTTGACGCTGTCGGTCAATTCCATCACGCCATTCTTGAATTCGCGCAACTCGGTCTCTACACGCGAACGCGCCACACTGACTTCACCGGCTTCATTGACCAAACGATCCACGATATCAGAACGGACACGGAGCAGTGAAGCTTGCATCGCACGTTCTGCGCCGACTTCGAGAGCGGGTGCTGCGATAGCTTGGGTTACCGCAGCGGCGACTCGTTGTGCCGGCTCGGCAACTGTCGTTGCAGCTTGCGGGTTTTGTAATTGTTCGATGGCATGAGCGATACGGTCGAGAAAGGCGTCCAGATCGTTCCACAGATTGTCATCCAATGCGTTGAGCGCGATCGCCTTATCCACTCGGTCTTCCACGCGATGGGTCAACTCTCCCAAGCGCATCGCACCAGCCATGCGTGAACTGCCTTTGAGGGTGTGCAAGCTACGTTGCAGATTGCGCCCCAGTTGTGCGTCCTGTGGGTTTTCGCGCCAAGCACGCAGCGTACTGCCGATCTGCGGATACAGCTCGTGAGCTTCTTCCAGGAAGATAGGCAACAGTTGCTGATCCACCTCATCATGGACCGTCCTTTCGACAAAGGCTTCGGGTTCAGCTTCGCCTTTGGGCTGTGCGGCAGGGGTGACCGTCGGTGCCGGTGCGGATACCAAGGGTTCCATGGCGGTCGCCGCATCGGCAGGGGCTACTTCCTTGTCTGCCAGCAACCGTGCGATCAGCTCCTTATCCGATGAGGGTTCTTTGCGGTTCCTTACATCGGTGCACATCCCGTTCAAGCGTGTGATGACCTCTTGCAACAAAGCAAGCTGTGCATCATTCACCACCCCTGGTTTGTCGATGCGCACATCCAGCCATTGTTCCAAGGCATTGGCCAGCGCGGCGACATCGGTGAAGCCCATGGTGCGATTGACGCCGGCCAGAGTATGGGCGGCGCGCATAAAATCGTGAATGACGATGTGTCTCGCATCATTTTGCAAATTGACATGATGATTTTGCAGTGCGGACATATGTTCCGCAGCTTCCTCTGATGCGATGCGGAACAACTCGGCAGAGATAGTTACGGATCCGATTACCACGACCGATTCTTCGGCCGGGACAGGGGCAATGATGGCTGGTTCGGCCACAACGGTTGGTATGGGGAGGGCCGATGGAGGTGACTCTTTGCCGTTCTCTATGCGATTA
>JARCRR010000199.1 GCA_029850565.1 Gallionella sp.
GAATCGAGCTGAATTGGCGGATCGATCCATAGTTAACAGGGAAAAGTGCCCAGTTCCTTCGGGTCGATCAACATGCACAAATGAAAAACTCCCTTATGGAATAAGGGAGTTTTGAAGGTGGCGTCCCCTACGAGATTCGAACTCGTGTTATCGCCGTGAAAGGGCGGTGTCCTAGGCCTCTAGACGAAGGGGACTTCGTTACTGCTTTTCTTTTTGGTGGAGGTAAGCGGGATCGAACCGCTGACCTCTTGCATGCCATGCAAGCGCTCTCCCAGCTGAGCTATACCCCCCAGGTGATGCCCCGAAAAGAGCGCGCATTATATTGATGCGACCCCACCTTGTAAAGCGAGTCAGGCGATTTTTTTCGCCAACTGTCTTTCCAGTCGCGCCAGCACCATCTCGCGCGGGAATGCGGCCACCAAGGCATCCACAGAAGGCGTCTGAGTCTGCCCGGTGAGTATCACGCGCAAGGGCATGGCGAGCTTCGGCATCTTCAAGCCATGTTTGCCGATGACTTCTTTGATGGTGGCGCTGATGGTGGCAGTTTCCCATGCGACGCTGGCGAATTGTTGTGCAAGGTCACGCAGGGCAGGGAGGGCTTCGGCGGAAAGTTGTGCGTCGAGCAGAGCAGCATCCGGGTGCAGGTCGATGTAGAACACTTCTGCCGCATCGGCCAGTTCGTTCAACGTGGCGACACGCTCTTTATATAAAGCACAAATGGAGGACAGGGCTGGGCTGTCAGAAACCTTGATGCCACGCGCTTCGAGGCGCGGACGCACCATCTCTGCCAGCCGCTCGTTATCCGTTTGCTTGAGGTAGTGGTTGTTCAGCCAGTTCAGTTTTTCAGTGTTGAACTGCGCGGCGGAAGGCGTGATGTGGTCGAGATCGAACCATTGGCAGAACTGTTCGACCGAGAACACTTCATCATCGCCATGCGACCAGCCCAGACGAGCCAGGTAGTTGATGACGGCCTCGGGCAGGTAACCGTCTTCGTCGTATTGCATCACGCTCACTGCGCCATGGCGTTTGGAGAGCTTGGTGCCGTCGTCGCCGAGGATCATCGATAGGTGTGCATAATTGGGCAGTTTAGCGCCCAATGCTTTTAGGATGTTGATCTGGCGCGGAGTGTTATTGACGTGGTCGTCACCGCGTATCACTTGGGTGATACCCATATCCCAGTCGTCTACCACCACGCAGAAGTTATAGGTCGGCGTGCCGTCCGAACGGGCGATGATGAGATCGTCCAGCTCGCTGTTGCTAAATTCGATATGGCCTTTGACCATATCTTTCCATGCAACGACGCCTTCGTTCGGATTCTTGAAACGCACCACTGGTTTTACATCAACGGGGACGGAGGGCAGGGTCTTGCCGGGTTCGGGACGCCATGTGCCGTCGTAACGGGGTTTTTCGCCGCGCGCACGCTGCGCTTCACGCATGGCATCCAGTTCAGCCGGGGAGGTATAGCAATAATAAGCTTGACCTGCGGCCAGCATCTGCTGGATGACTTCCTTATAACGCGGCATACGCTGCATCTGATAGAACGGACCTTCGTCGTAGTTGAGCTTGAGCCAGCTCATGCCGTCCAAGATAGCTTGCACGGCTTCCGGTGTTGAGCGTTCCACATCGGTGTCTTCGATACGCAAGATAAAGGTGCCGCTATGTTTGCGGGCATAAGCCCAAGAGAACAGCGCGGTGCGCGCGCCGCCGATGTGCAGGTATCCGGTGGGGCTGGGGGCGAAACGGGTGCGGACGGTCATGTTGCTTTCCTGTTGTGTAGGCGTGAAAAGAAGCCGCGCATTCTACGACAGATGGGTACGCCTTTAAAGAAATTGACCCCCGAGATACGGGTGTGTTTAAATTCGCGCCCTCAACCGGGCGGTTAGCTCAGCGGTAGAGCACTGCCTTCACACGGCAGGGGTCACTGGTTCGAACCCAGTACCGCCCACCAGTAGAATCAAGCATTTCCATCACCCTTCAAAAAACAATCTAAGCGGCAGCGTGACCAATACGTGACCGCTCATCCAACCTCGCAACTGCATTACGAACATTGTCAGGTGCGATCTGTGCGTGACAAACAAACACCCAAGATAATTTCGGACATTTCCTCGCAGGATAACGAGGGTTAATCAAACGAAAGCATTGGCAAAAATCAGCCAATCCGTTACTATGCGCGCCGTTGTAAGTTCTGCGGCAACCGGATTGGCAATTTTGTTGGCAACTAACCAACAAAGTTACTCGAAAAAGCCTTAAGTATCAAAAAGGCGTCTTCGTGTAAATACAGCCAAATTCGGCGTTTGACTGGGTTGATTCCAGTCGGACTTGTCGGGAGGATTTATCGTTCAACGGTGGCTGTAGCTCAGTTGGTAGAGCCCTGGATTGTGATTCCAGTTGTCGTGGGTTCGAGCCCCATCAGCCACCCCATCTGGTTTCCCTCAATATTTATTCGCTTTTTTAATTCACTTCTGTTTTGGGGGTGGGATTTTCTGTGCAGAAAGCTGTTAGTTGCTTAGCAACTTAACTTACGTTTCGGAATGTCTGTGTGAGAGTGGCGTGCTTGCTATGGTTTACAAGCAGGTGTGACTTAACTGGCATGCGCACGCACATGCCAGTTATTCGGATTATTTAGCTACTTGACGCTCTCTGATCTCGTCCAGCGTCTTGCAGTCGATACATAGAGTAGCAGTGGGGCGGGCTTCGAGGCGGCTCAAGCCAATCTCGACGCCGCATTTGTCGCAGAACCCGTAATCTCCTGCTTCGATTCTAGCCAACATCTTGTCGATGTTCTTGATGAGTTTGCGTTCGCGGTCACGATTTCGCAATTCAAGACTCATGTCAGACTCTTGACTGGCGCGGTCATTCGGATCAGCAAATACTGTAGCCTCATCCTGCATGGTGTGAACAGTACGGTCGATATCTTGGCTTAAACCCAATTTGATTTCATTCAGCACGCCACGAAAATGTTCAAGTTGCTTGGCGTTCATATATGCCTCACCCTTTTTGACTTTGTAGGGGGCGGCTACCTTGTTTGTTTGTGCTGGCATTACGTATATCTCCACGAAGGGCTGAATTTTTCAAGCGCGCTTTAATACCAGATAGAGATATTAGCCGCAACAGAAAATTTTTTGGTCATTAGTCTACAAAATCTTAACGCCTTGTTTTTGAAGCATATCTACTAAAAGAATAAGGGGGAGTCCAATCAAGGCATTCGGGTCGTCTCCTTCGATGCATTTGATCAAGGCGATCCCGAGGCCTTCTGACTTGGCACTCCCGGCGCAGTGGTAGGGCTGCTCTTTAAGTAGATAGCGTTCGATTTCATCATCACTTACATTGCGGAAGCTGACTTTTGTTGTTGCCAACGCAGTCTGCATATCCTTGGTTCTAGCATTGAACAGGCTGACGGCGGTATAGAAGTCAACGGTCTTCCCGCGCATGGTGCGCAGTTGACGCACCGCATTGTCATGGGTGAGTGGCTTGCCAATCTGGTCGTCGCCTAATAGTGCAACTTGGTCTGACCCGATGATGAGTGCATCCGGATGTTGCTGGGCGACTGCCTGAGCCTTTAATTGGGAAAGGCGCTGTGAGGTCAGGCGCGCACTTTCTCCTTGGAGCGGTGTTTCATCAACATCGGGTGAGGCGGTCTCGAAGGGGATTTGGAGGGTGGAGAGGAGTTGACTCCTATATATAGAAGTCGAGGCCAGGATAATCGGCTGAGAATTCAAGATATTCCTTTGATGCGTCTTTGACAGAGGAGGTCGGAATATATATCATGCGCGCCTCATGTTTGCACGGCCTTTAATTGACGCGATGGAATTTGCCGGAAACGGCAGGGAGTTGCGTGGTGAGGTACCGGTTGAAGCACTGCCCAGATTGGGCGACATGCTGGTGGATTCGCAGGGGACGGTGACCTACGTGGTGCGTGGTTTTCGGACTGATGACAGCAACATATTGGAAGTCTCACTAAGCGGAGTATGTCACCTGCGTTGCCAGCGTTGCCTAGGTGAACTTGAGTACCAAATCAAGGTGACTTCGCGCCTGAAGCTGGCTTCAACTGAAGAGTTGGCGGCAGTCGATGAAGATGACGAAGACGAATATATTGAGGCTGCGTCGCAGCTGGATGTGATTGAGCTGGTGGAGGATGAGCTTTTATTGAGCCTTCCGTTTGCTCCAAAGCATCCTGACGGGACTTGTGTCTCGGCAAATGAAGGTTTGAAGCAAGCAGCCAATCCATTTTCGGTGTTGGCTGGATTAAAGAAGAAGTAGCATTATTTGGTTTTTGTGAGGAGTAATCATGGCAGTTCAGCAAAATAAAAAATCCCCATCCAAGCGCGGTATGCATCGTGCCCACGATTTCTTGACCGCCCCAGCATTGGCTATCGAGCCATCGACTGGCGAACCCCATCTGCGTCACCACATCAGCCCAAGCGGCTACTACCGTGGTAAGAAAGTAGTCAATACAAAGAGCGAATAAGCTCGTTGTTTGATCTGATCATGCATCCCGTTTTGCGGGATGCGTCATGCTCTACCATTTCTCGTTTTTGAGGATCGCCCTGTGGATGTGACTATCGCTATTGATGCCATGGGAGGCGACCATGGGGTGTCTGTTACCGTTCCCGCAGCTGTAGCCTACCTGCGCGATCACCCTAACGACACCATCGTTCTGGTTGGTCTGCCGGATGCCATCGAGGAAGCATTACGAGCCTCGGGTATTTCAGGTGACCATCCGCATCTGCGCGTTCATGCTGCGACTGAAGTCGTAGAGATGGACGAACAACCTCAATCTGCCTTGCGCGGCAAAAAAGACTCCTCCATGCGAGTCTCGATTAATCTCGTCAAATCTGAAGAAGCTGCAGCTTGTGTCAGTGCGGGGAATACGGGCGCATTGATGGCTACCGCCCGTTACGTACTTAAGACGCTTCCCGGCATCGACCGTCCAGCGATCGCCTCTTTCCTGCCCACCAATACCGGCCAGGTTTGCATGCTGGACTTAGGAGCTAACACCGATTGCACCGCGGAACACCTGTTGCAATTCGCACTCATGGGCTCCACGCTGGTGACTGCGCTGGAACATAAGTCCAATCCAACGGTTGGTCTGCTGAACATCGGCAGTGAGGACATCAAGGGGAACGAAGTCGTCAAGCAAACAGCGCAGTTGCTGCGCGACAGCGACTTGAATTTCTACGGCAACGTCGAAGGTGATGACATCTTCAAGGGTGTCACCGACGTGGTGGTGTGCGACGGTTTTGTCGGTAACGTGGCGCTCAAGACAGCCGAAGGTGTGGCTAAGATGATGGGGGGCTTCCTAAAAGAAGGTTTCAGCCGCAATCTGTTGACTAAACTCGCGGCTTTAGTGTCCTTGCCAGTACTTAAAGCTTTTAAACATCGTCTTGACCATAGGCGTTATAACGGCGCTAGCTTCTTGGGTTTGAAGGGTATCGTGGTAAAGAGTCACGGATCTGCGGATGCCTTTGCTTTCCAGTGCGCAATCGAACGTGCGGCTGAAGAGGCGCGCGGTGGGATGTTGCAACACATCAGCGAACATGTCGAGAAGTGGCATCATGCTCGCCAAACAACTGCAGGAGAGGTGCTTTGACCTATTCCAAGATCATCGGGACTGGTAGTTATCTGCCAGCCAAGACGGTTACCAATTACGATCTTGAGAAGATCGTCGAGACTTCTCATGATTGGATCGTTTCGCGCAGCGGAATCGAAGAGCGTCATTTTGCGGCAGAAAACGAATTAACTAGCGACCTAGCGTTGCAAGCCAGTAAAAAAGCCATCGAGGCGGCAGGTATCAGCCCTGACGAGATCGATCTGATCATCGTTGCAACCACTTCTCCTGATTTACCTTTCCCTGGAACGGCTTGCATACTGCAGGACAAGTTGGGCATCAGGAACGGCGGAGCAGCTTTTGACGTTCAGGCGGTGTGCGGTGGTTTCGTGTTCGCGTTGAATACAGCGGACATGTACATTCGTGGCGGTCAGGCGAAGACAGTGCTTGTTGTTGGTGCTGAGACGTTGTCGCGCATGCTTGATTGGAAAGACCGCACCACATGCGTTCTGTTCGGAGATGGAGCTGGGGCAGTGATTCTGCGTGCTTCGGATAAGCCAGGTATCGTGGCAGCCAAGCTACATTCTGACGGAAGACACCGCAATATGTTGAAGGCGGCTCCACTTATCTCAATGGATGGTCAGGCTGTTTTTAAGTTTGCAGTCAAGGTGTTGAGTGATGTAGTTGAAGAGTTGCTGGAAGATCAGAAGATGGTTGGGACCGACATTGATTGGTTGGTTCCACATCAAGCCAACATTCGTATCATCGAAGCGACTGCCAAAAAACTAGGTCTTGAAATGGACAATGTCGTGGTGACCGTTTCCAAGCATGGCAACACTTCCGCAGCCTCTATACCGCTAGCTTTAGATGCGGCGGTGCGCGATGGACGCATCAAAACAGGGCAGAACATCCT
>JARCRR010000200.1 GCA_029850565.1 Gallionella sp.
TTCAAAAAATGGCCCGCTAGGTTTTTGAGCTTCGCGGGCCGCAGTGGTGTGACGTTTTCATTTATTTCGCTCCCATAACGCCACCAAAAGAGCTTGTTGTTTATTGCGCGCAATGGTGTGCCTGCCGGTGTTCTGGCCTCCTTTCTGGAATACTGCAATTTATGAGATGACTGCTTGATGTGCTGCTGGTCTTGCGAGAGATGCTTCTGCTACTTCCTTGGTAATCAATACTCTTCAGGCAGGAGCAAGGTGGTGCTACTCCGATCCGCCTCGGTGATGATCCAGATTCGATTCTCGCCCACAGGGTAGCTCGATAAAATTCGATAGCCGTTTACAACCGAGTGATCGTTTTCTTCGGCATCTTCTGGTGGCACATTTCCCCAATCTCCACTTTGATGCCGCTGCAATAGTTCAGCTGCATTCACCGCCGCACGATCAAGCAGTTCCAGCGCACCTGGGGTGGCGACAATCTGTCCCAAAGGGAAGCTGATAGTCTTACTCCTTGGATTATCGCCTTGTTTTGGGCCATTCACTGCATTCATGATGATTCTCCTTTCGATAGGCGAACAAAAACCACCAAGAGCTACAAAGCTCATGGTTTTCTTCGTTCAATTGGTTTGGTTTGCTAGGGGGGTAAAACTGGGAAGTGAAACGATGTGCCGCGCTGTGAAATTTAGCTAACTTTTTCAGCCAAATTGTCGTGTGTGAAAATGCTGCACGTTCGCATTATACACCAATTTTGCACAAAAAACAGCATATTTTGCTGCTTAATCATATAGTTAAATATTTTGCCGGTTTGCAAAAATCTGTAAAATCAGCGCGTTTTATGATATTTGCGAGAAATATTAGATGAACAAAAGAGTAAGCCGCAACGTGCTGTGAAATGTGCGCTCCTCACAATACTACGGACTCAAAGCGAGATACTTGTGAGTGCTTGGTGGGCAATGAAGGAGCTTGCAATTCATTTTTCTACAACTAAGCTAGGGCTGCATTTATATAGTGTTATTTGGCTTTTTATACTGGCGTAAATTTCCTGAGAATGTCCAAGTTTCCCCTCCTTGCGTCCATTTCCCCTCAACAAAACAGCGTAGCTTCTTCACTGTCGGTCTTATTGCATCAAACTGAATCGTTGCGTAATCATCGCTAACGAATCCGACGTAGTTAACTTTATGCTGATTGGCAACATACGTTCCTTTGCTGGTCAATATGGATTTACCTTCTGTTTTTAACTCCCCATATTCATCAGAACCGGTTAACACAAACGAGGCCTCTCCCGCCCTAATGATCAGTAGATCAGCGTTCAAGATAAAATCACCACCCTGGACTTCTAGTTCGCCAGAATATGCCAATGTTGTAGCTTGCGACTCGAATTGCCGTGTATTCATTGCCACCTCACAAGCTTGTCATTAGTTGGAAATTCACTTGGAACTTGCATCATTGAAACGACTGCTTTCCCCCTTTGCGGGTAAATACAAGCGCAGCGATACACCAAGCACCATCAGTTACTAGTTCACCACGGTGAATCGAACCTGTAATTGAAATTGCATCAACCCCATGCACGTCAGCCAACTCTTTTGCTTCGGTTTCTATTCGAGATATCAAATCACGCAACCGTTTGCTTGCGTTGTCATGCTTCCGCTTTGGCTTGCTAACTGACGCGTAATATAGAAACGCCGTAAACTGAAACGAGGAGTTATTATTTGCACTGAGTGCAGCGCACAATTCATGAACATCTGGATGAATTACTTCTTTAGTTACCGACCAAATTGGCGATTTAATTTCCACTGCGCCCCTAGGATTGTCATTTGACCAATAGATAACTATGTCAAACCTACCATTTCGGCGCTCGTGACCAGCTGGACGCCCCAAACAAGACGCACCCGCCTTTTTTCTTGTCAGGTCAACAGAGACCTCAAGCAAGGTAAAGGTACTTTCAAGCTCGCCAAGCTGAGTTGCTATATAGGTTGTAAGGAAATACTCAGGTGCTTCATCAAACCACTCACCCCCACTTATATGACGGAAGTCTGATACAGCTTTCTCGCCCCCTAGAATCATTGCATTTATTAATTCTCTCCCGCTGTTAGGGCCTGGCATAGTTACCTCTGCAACTCAATTAAACGCGGCACATGTACCGTGGCTCAACGCGCATCATAGTTGAATCATGCGCGCATGCCAAACCTCTCCAGAAATCGACAAGACCCCGTGCTGGTTAAGCTGGGGATGACAATCAGACGTATCCGAATCTCAAAGGAAATCTCTCAGGAAAATCTGGCGCTCATAGCCGAAGTTGATCGAAGTTATGTCGGTCGGATAGAACGTGGCGATAACAATGTCGCCATATTGACCCTCACCAAAATTACCAATGCACTGGACATCTCTCTGGCAAAGCTGATGCAGGAAGCCAGACTTTAATATCGTCGGCTACCCTTACATTTCCTCACCAAATCGACAAAATCCCAATTTCCTGCGACACAGGTTGACGCAGCGTTGCAGATAATGGCATTGTTACTTAAATTTGCCATTGGAAGCGCTATGCGTAATCTTTCAAAATCCAAACTGATCGCCTATCGGCAATGTCCCAAGCGTCTATGGCTGGAAGTACATTGCCCTGAGTTGCGGGAAGATTCGGCAGCCACTCAAGCCAGTTTCAAGGTCGGCAACACCGTCGGCGACATCGCGCGGCAAATATACGATCCGGAAGGGAGCGGCATTTTGCTCGATGCGCAGCGCGATGGTTTCGATGCCGTATTCAAACAGAGTGCAAAGCTACTCGATTCGGCACTGCCAATCTTCGAGGCTAGCTTTGCCACTGAAGGGGCATTAGCCTTTGCCGACGTGATGCTGCCAGACAAGCAAGGACGAAAGCGCGTATGGCGCATGGTCGAGGTTAAATCATCTACCGAGGTTAAGGACTACCACCGTGACGATGCCGCTATCCAGTCGTTCATTGCACGTAAGGCAGGCGTGCCGCTGGCTTCGATAGCGCTGGCGCACATCGACAGCGATTGGGTTTATCCAGGCAAAGGGGATTATCGCGGACTGCTTAAGGAATGCGACCTGACTAGCGAGGCATTTAGCCGGGACGATGAGGTGCAGGAGCTGATTGCTGAAGCACAGAGTGTTGTCGCCAAGAGAAAAGAGCCCAAGATCGGAACAGGCGGGCAGTGTAGCTCGCCATTCGCTTGCGGTTTTTTCGACTATTGCCAGTCGCAAGAACCCCAAGCCGAGTTTCCCGTTCACTGGCTTCCGAGTATCCGCGCCAATGCGCTCAGGGAACATATCGCTGCCAACCCAGCACTTGAGCTGCGCGATACGCCGGATGAGCTGTTGAACGATCTGCAACAGCGCGTCAAGGATCACACTCTTTCCGGCGAAATATATTTTGATGCGGCGAGCGCGGAGGAGGCACTTCAAGCATATCGCCTACCGGCCTATTTTCTTGATTTCGAGACCATCCAGTTTGCCGTGCCGATCTGGAAAGGAACGCGTCCATATCAGCAGATTCCATTTCAGTTCAGCTTGCATAGACTGGGCAGAACGGGGAAGCTGGAATCGCAGGCGTTTCTCGATCTTACCGGAGATGATCCTTCTCGCTCCTTTGCCGATTCATTGATTGCCGCTTGCGGCAACAGTGGGCCGATATTTGTTTATAACGCAGGATTCGAGGGGGCGCGCATCTCCGAATTAGCCAAACGATTCAAAAAACTTGCTTCCAGCCTCTTGGCAATAAAGGAGCGACTGGTGGACTTGCATCCGATCACCAAGGCCAACTACTACCACCCCAGCCAGCAAGGTAGCTGGAGCATCAAGGCTGTATTGCCTGCAATCGCACCGGACCTCAACTATGAAGCTCTGGAAGGAGTACAAAATGGTGGCATGGCGATGGAAGCGTATCTTGAAGCCATCCACCCCGACACTACATCTGAACGCAAAGCGGCAATCGAACAACAACTGCTTGCCTATTGTGGGTTGGATACCTTTGCGATGGTGCGGCTATGGCAGTTCCTTGCTGGACGAAAAGACCTGGAGTTATAACTGATATGCCGAAACGCCCCGACACCAAAGAAACCGTCCTGCTTGCGCTTGAACTGATGCGCCGCATTCCCCGTGGCCGCACGGTCACTGCCGAAGAGTTGCACGAGCAACTTGTAGACACTGAAGTAAGCCGCGACTTGCGCACCATCCAGCGACAACTGAAAATGTTGAGCGAGCATTTCGACATCGAGCGCGATGACCGCACCAAGCCATACGGCTATCGCTGGAAAGAAAACGCAAAAGGCATGGGACTACCCATGCTGAGCGAGCAGGAATCACTGCTGCTTTCCTTAGCCGAGCAGCATCTGCGCAGCCTGTTGCCAGCCGGCCTGATTAAAACCATGGAGGGTTTCTTCGTGCAGGCGCGTCGCAACCTTGCGCCATACAACGAAGAAAACAAGGGGAAACGCGAGCGCGAATGGCTTAAGAAAGTGCGTGTGGTAAGCACAACCCAGCCGCTGCTACCGCCCAAGATCAAGCCTGGCGTATTCGAGCAAGTCAGCAATGCACTTTATGCCAACCAATGGCTTGCAATCGACTACGAAAATAGAGGGAATAAACGCACACAAACCAACGTAATGCCGCTTGGCTTGGCTCAACAAGGGACACGCCTGTATCTTGTATGCCGCTTCAAGGATTACGATGACGAGCGAAGCCTAGCCCTGCATCGTATTCATTCCGCGCAGGCATCCACGCTCACCTTCGAGCGCCCCAAGGATTTCGATCTGGAGCAATATGACAATGATGGACGCTTCGGCTTCGGCGAAGGCAAGCGCGTCAAGCTATCGTTCGTGATTGAAAAGGAAGCGGGGTTCCATCTCATCGAGTCTCCCCTGTCCGAAGACCAGCAAGTCAAAGAGCTTGATGACGAATACAGGATAACGGCCACCGTTGTTGATTCAGCGCAATTGGACTGGTGGCTGCGCGGATTCGGTGATCAAGTAAGCCAAATTAGAAAAGGTAGAGCAACAAGTTCGCTTAGCCAGCAACAGTAATTTAAATTCCCGTGCGACATAGTTCGTCGTAACAATCCTCATTATGTACACCTCTTAGCTCGCACATTAGGGCGGGTTAAGAGCGCATCCTGTAGTCATTCGATAATTGTCACCAATTGAAGCCGCATAAATGCCGCGATTCAATGCAAAGCTATCGCATGGCGATTTCAAGGGTGTTAAACAATCCACAACTACTCAAGAGGAAATGCCATGCTTAGCTTGATAAAGAAATTGAACGGTATCGCCATCGCTATACTTTTACTGTCTCTGATGCCATCAGCCTATGCTGAAAATGCGTTAACAGAAAAAGCACTCACCACATTTCTAAAGAATTCGGATGCACTATCAGATCAAGAATTCATGGATATGAACAGCAAACTGGTAAGCGATTACACTTTCGAGAAAGTTCAAACCTGTCTCGATGAGAAACTTAAGCCTTACGCAGATAAGCCACATGATGATGCGCTAGCTCGCAAACTGATTCGATTCACTGCTGAATGCCGCCTAAAATTCTTTAAGGCAAATGAGGCGTTTCAAAAATCAGCCAATACCAATGCACACAAGGAAGTCGAGGCCATACTCTCAACCAGTGCTGATGACATTACGCCAGAGGCTGCCAAGGAAGCTGTAAATAAAACCATGGCGTTGTTACCTAAGCGGAAGTTTGACTCAACGGAGAGGGAAATTTTTGCAGCCTTGTATGAAGCCTTCAACGATAAAAGGGACTACAAAACCACGAGAATGTTTGAAGGTCGGAATGGAATTTCGACAATTGATGTAGCCCTGGAAAAGCTTGATCCCATCGTCGTTTACCGCGTGGTCAAGAAGACAGTTCTCCTGACGGATACAGTTTGGACGAAAAAACCTCAAATAGTGGAATTCTGATTCCCAAGATTGCCTTTTAGTTTCCTGCTGCTGCGGCCACTTCCAAACCATCTGTGGCCGCGACTCCCCCCCAATATGCCAAGATTTTTGCACTCGGTTCATGGTGCGCAGCATGAATCGGTACGACACTTTCTGACGCCTGAATGCAAATAATCTCTCTGTAGATCAGTTTGATCAAGGGAGATTAGAAGGTGGATAAAAATGCTGTTACGGGAATTCCGAAATTCTGGCAAGAGCGGTTAGCACAGCTTGTAGCTCAGCCGACCCTCTGCGTCATTGGATATGAATTCCATGCAGACTATTACATGCCGCATTTCTACGACACGATTGGTGGCGAATGGTCAAGGCCGGGCAGCAGGCTCAACCCGTTTGCATCGGAATCGCACTATCTCGCGGTGTTAGGCTGGGCGAACTGGCGCAAGAACGTCATCACCAAATTCCAGCATCCTGAAAATATCCCCAAGCTCTCGAATCTTCAATCGCTGGATCAGCTCCGAAAACTTCAACAGCTATTTAGGTTTGGAATAGCAGATCAAAGTCCTGATGGATTCCTAAAGTCCAATCACATTCCCGATGTGCAAGAAATATATGGAAATATCCATCACGGAAAATGTCATGCCTGCGGCAATCAGGTTGAACAGTGGCAGTTTGATTCGTCTGCCAAAACAATCATTGCCTGTCAAAGTTGTGGTGGCAGAATATTTCCAGACATCTACATGTTCGGATGGAACGAACAAATCGAAACAAAAACCATCCTGACAATGACGCTCGCCGAGGTAGAGAACCTACTCCTTATCGTTCCAGACAAAGCGCAATTCCAATTCAATACTTGCGCAGAAGTCATGCGGAAAAAACGAGTAATCGAATTTGCGCCCAAGTCGATTGTTCTCGATCATGGCAAGCAGTCCATCCACATCAAAGACATCGCCAAAATATTGGGCTATAGAGAAAGCGATATTGATGCGCTCAATAAATCGCCAGGATCGATTGCTGAAACATTGGCTATCTTCAGCGAGTTTTGCATGGCGTGGAAAGATTTGACGATTGAGTAACGAGCGATTTCAGCAAAATTTCACGAAAATGCAGCTGACTAGCGATAAGCGCGTTTATCAATAGTCAGGATCGCGGGCTAGAAATCAGCCAATACGGACGACTCAGGTGATTCGTGGTGACTGGTGAATCGCGATAGCACCCAAGGCGCGCTACTAGTATTTGGTAGAATAATCCCCGCGACTGTCGCTAACCTGCCCAGGTTCCAAGATTGGTCTGACCTAGACCTATTGATTGTCCGGGCTGGCTGATAAATAACATGGCCGGCGAAGAGAAAGAGCCTTAATTAAGGATGGTATGAATAAACCGAATGCGAACTCTTACGTTCTTGGGCCACCCGGAATAATTAGCACCAAAGACCTGAGACCAGGAGACATTCTTCTGCACTATGGAAAATGGTGGAAAATAGTACCGCTGTTGATTAGGCGGTATACGGGAAGCCCCTATACACATGCTTCGATTTATTTGGGGAACGGCGAAATTGCGGAAGCGACTCCGCCAAGAGTTCGGAAATCTCAAGTTTCCAAAGCTATAAAAAGCAGCAAGCACATTGCCGTTTTCCGGAGTCAACTGGGTTTCGGCAATGACTGTACTGAACGCCTAATAACATTCGTTAATGAGACACTTAAAAACAAGGCTCGGTATGATATTCCCGGTGCGTGGAAGATTCGGAACAATGGTCCAATGCTACGTCACGCAGAAACAGTCCATGAAAAGTTGATGGAATTCTTCGAAACAAATCCTGCCCCAAAAGACCAGGCCAAAGATGCATTCTTTTGTTCGGCCTTCGTGGTGGCATGCTACTGTGAAGCTGGAATAATTGACGATAGCGCAAGGATCATTTTCGATCCCAAGATATATTCTCCTAAAGGCCTATCTGAAGAAGCTACCTTTGGGCATGTTTTGGGATACATAGCCAAAGACGGCTATAGCGTTCCGAGCTGTGATCCATTCTTGAATAGGTCAAGTTTTAGAGAGATTTTCAATTGCGACTACATAGCATAAATAGGCAACTGCCTTTTAGGCTTCTAGCGCTCATATAGTAGGCGTCTTACGAACCACTTGAGTGTTTCGAAATGGCCGTAGAGCAGATGTCGTTATTGAAAATCGCCATATAACTGACTAGCGATAACGCTGATTATCGCTAGTTGAGATACGTGTGACAGGTTTGACAGCATCTCGGCCTAAGCAGACCGTTGGCGAGCTACGATTTTCTAGACGCTGGCATGGCCTTCTATTAGTCAGTCAGCTTGATCAACTCTTGGCTATTCAGCAGCTCGTCGGCAAATCGGCGCAACATCCGAAAGTGGTTGTTGCTCAAAGATACCGTCGTCTTTATGCCGTCAGCGTTTGTCGTTGTCTTGTTCCAGAAGCCTTCCTGGAGCGCCAGCAAATTCTCATCTGGGGCATCAACGTGGGCACCACCATCCTTGTTGGCAGCTGCTAGCACAATGTCTTTCCGCGTGTACATCACCTTATCGCGGCAAAAAACTGGCTGATCCCACCAGCTAGGGCACGGAACAGTGGGCGAGCCCTTCGGTAAAGGATCGTAGACGAGATCGTTGCCAAACGTAATTCCCGCCATTAACTCAGCAAAATCTACGGTCGCAAGGAGGTGGCCCGGCACAGTCTTCGCTGTGGTAACCAACTCCAGAGACGACTTCTGACCCATATGTTGAAGCAGTGAGACGCTCCGCGGAGTGTCGTGGCAGAGAACACGGATAACGACACCAATACGCACGGCCTCCACTACATGGCCTGCGTCATACGCTGCGGCAGAGTTTCGGAGGAAAACGAGTTGACGCTTCAGTTGCTCGGCATAATCTTGGGAAGGCATATTCACTTTCGGTCAGTACGTTGGTTGCGTGAAATTCTATATCAGTTGGCGTAATTATCTCCACAGTCCGCTTTGCCGAGGAACTGCCACTGGCCAAATCCTAGCTTGCGATAATATTGGTTATGCTAGTTGAGGTCTTAGGGGGCTAAGACCTCAACCCGAAATCAGAACATTCGTCGTTTCCGTTTGTTTTGAAGTTTGGACGCAGGAATTTTCTTCAGCGCTGAAACAGCCAAGTTGCGCGGCGCGAGGCCTTGCTTGATCATCCACTCGGGAGCCTCGCATACGGCCTTGTCCGGTGACAAGTAGTCAAGAACTGACATAGTCGTATTCTCCGGCTGGCTGGGGCAACGCAAGTCAACCCCTTGCTTGCGGAAGAAGTCACGATGACGCTGACATGAGCGTGGCGTATAAACCTGCTCAAGGTCAAACCCTAGCTTGTGAAGCGCCAAGACCGGGCGGAGCCTTTGAGGAAGAGCAGTCAGCTCATCCTTGCTGAACACACTTGATGTCACCTTAAGCAACTTCAGATTCCCGAAATACTTGTTGAATACCTTGCTCGCGGTGTCTTCATGCCAATCGCTTGCTTTTTCAAGCCCCAGTTTACGCAACTCACCACGTCTAACACGCACTTCCACCCGAAGGATGCACGTTGCCTCTTCTACCAATGCACCCCAATACGGTGGCCTTTGCTTTCTTCTTTGCATTGCATTTAAGAGTTGCCTTCCCTTTGCGTACATTACGATCATGTACTCCTTGCCATCTTTCGGTGCCCAACATACTGTTGATCCATGGGTGTTCGTCGGCCCGTGCTGTTCTATCAGCTGCCGTTTAATTTGCTTGAGAACGCGCAAAACCTCTTCCTCTGACTCCAATCGAAAGTTCACGACCAGATCAACCCGATCAAGAAAAATATCCTCCGGCGCAATTCTCGCCCTTATTTCGTGTTCGCCACACACCCTTAATGCTTGCTTCGCTGCAATCATGCTTGCGCGGCGGACATCGCCCAATGCATATAAATTCTGACCAAATTTACATCCAGAAATCGCCCCCTCAAATGTCAATCTTTCATTGTTGTCCATCGAACGGATATGCATTGAATGCACCTGCATTTTCCCAGGGATTTTTTTCCGATTTCCAAATGTTTTCTTTATAACGCCATCAGCATCGCAAAGAATTAGCCGATCAGCATCTGGAACGACAATTTTTCCTTTAGCCAATGATCCTTCCATGGTGTCTGCCATAGGGAACAGTGGAGGATATTCGTCTTTCAATTTAGCCATGATTTCCTTTCAACATAATCAGTATTGGTAATGCATAATTGGTATATATGGTCATGTATTACAAAGCACGCCATATATAAGCTTGGTGCTGGTCAATTTGTCGTGGTCGTTTATAAAAATGACAAATTGACCGGCGTTCTTCATTACTGAGGTAGCTTGTTCAATGCTTCGCGCAACTCTTCAACATTCCATGCAGCAATACCGCCACGCTTAATTGGCTCGGGTAATATGGATTTTTTTACCCAGCGCCAAACGGTTGCCCTTGAACATGCAAATAGCATCATCACGACCGTAATGCGTACATGTGCTGCGGCAGGAAGCTTATCGAATTGATAGAAAGCATCATTGCCAATAATTGCCAACCCCGACTGCTGACTGGCCTTATTTTTTCCGAGTTGTAATTGTTGCTTTGAAGCCTGGCTATCCACTTAGGACAGCGCAGGCGTTGGGCTGATAATTTGTCATGCAATCTCCTTTGAGTTGATCATCGTGTTGATTAACACAACGACATTTTGGAAGATGCGACAAATTGTGAGGAGAGGGTGATTTTTGGGAGGGAGAAAATACCCCCCGTGCTACTGCAACTACTCTGAAGTTTTTATCGGCGCCTTCGTATCTGGACTATCTTCTAATACAGAAAGGGATAGGTATTTTTTTGCTGCAATTTCTCTAGCAGTTTTGATATTCGGCTTAATTTTCTCCAGCAAGACGTCACGATTTTTTTTCACATGCGACGGGAAGATGATTTTTGCAGTTTCATAATGTGACATTTTGTTCGCTAGGCAATCCAATATCCGCAAATATTTCCCAAGCAATGTTGCCCGAAACTCCCTTGGAATTGCTTTCTGTTGAGTTTGTAACTCAATCGCTGTAAGACCTTTTGTCAGTTTTTGCCCTGCAAGTCGTAGTTGTTGTGCTAATGCATTTTTATCTTGAATTGCCTGGCCTAGGTCAAATCGAATGACAATTTGTCCATACTCGATCTTAACGGTCTTGTTGCGTACTTGCTTTGGCTGAGCATTTAGATTTGACCAGCTGGTGATAGAGCCAATGGAGAACTTCGGTTTCCCAGTCGCGCCAATATATGCCTCAGTGTAGTCCTTGTATTTTTTTAGACCGAATTCATTAGCGACCCTTTGCTTTTCTTCCTCGCTACCTAGCCTGACTCGCTTGCATACGTCGATATATTGGGCATTGCGTCTTAAGAACTCCCAGGCCCATTGATGGAAAGTCCATTTATTGATATTTTTATAACGGCTTTCATCCAAGCCATCAGGACGTTTTTTCTTCTGCTTGGGAGTTACATTTCCACTTGCGCGCATCTTTTCCCCTTCTGTTTGAAAAGAGGAAAGACTCAAATATTAACTATACGGTATCAACGGAACATGTACCGTGAACTTAATGTCCGCTCTTAAGCTGAATTATTTGTGCACCATCCCGCAGCTTGTCCAGATAATCCGACCATTCCTGCATCATCTTTTTGCGCTCCGGCATGTACATCAAATGAAGATCTCGTTTGTAAGCAGCCTTGACCTTGTTGTGTTCATCATGCGCTAACTGACGCTCGATCCATTCCTGCTTGTATCCCAGGTTGTCCAATATCGTGCTTGCCAATGCACGGAAGCCATGTGGCGTCATTTCGTCACCAGTCCAGCCTAAACGTCTCATTGCTGAACGCACAGCGTTATCAGACATTGGGCGATTCTTGTCCCGCTCACTTGGGAAAACGAGTTTGTTGCTCCCTGTGAGTGGCTGAATTTCTTTCAGTATTTGAATCGCCTGTTGGCTTAATGGAACCAAGTGGGGAGCTTGCGTCCTTTTGCCTGTCTTATGAGCAGTCGGTGGAATCGTGACCAGAGCCGAATCGAAATCAATCCATTCCCATTCCAGCTTGCGCAGCTCGCCAGGCCTTAGGAAAACTCGCGGGGAAAGAGCGAATGCAGCCCGAACGACATGAGTGCCGCTGTAGCCCTCTATGTCGCGAAGCAATGCTCCTACATCCTTGAGGTCTGTTACCGCTGCAAAGTGTTTGTCTTTCCTATATGGCGGCAATGCCCCTTTAAGATCGCCGGAGGGGTCCCTTCCAGCCAACCCAGAGGCTACGGCATACCTGAACACCCTGCCGCACTCAGAAAGCGCCCTATGCGCGGTCTCTAAGGCTCCACGAGACTCAATCTTTCGGATTACGCCCAAAAGCTCTTGTGCAGTAATTTCTGCTATTGGTCGCTTCCCAAGCCAAGGGAAAATGTCGTTTTCAAGTCTTCCTAGAATTTTGGATGCATGGTTTTCTTCCCACTTTAGACTCTTGCTATGCTTTTCAAACCAGTCCCGAGCTACAAACTCAAAGAAACTAGCTTCATTTTTTGCCTGTTCTTCTTTTTTCTCAGTCAACGCGGCACGTACAGCCAATTTCTCGGCAGAAGGATCTATGTTATTCGTAAGCTTCTTCTTGGCCTCGAAGACCTTATCCCTCGCCTCTCTCAATGAAACAACTGGATACACCCCTATTGATAAGGTTTTAGCCTTGCCTGCAAACCTATATCTGAACCACCAAAGCTTGGCCCCAGTGGGGCGGACTATCAGCGAAAGGCTATCGCCGTCAGAAATTCCGTATTGTTTTTCTCTAGGTTGTGCAGATTGCACAGCCTTATCTGTTAGCTTTCCCATCATTAACTCCTTGTGAGTAATGGAAAATTTATATTACTCACACCATTGAAATTTAGCAAGAATTACTCACATCGTTACTCACATTAGCGTGAGATTTTGTGACATTTATTGAGATGAATTGAACACACATGAGACAACAGCAATACCGATGAAACCATTGCTGCCATTGAGATAGGCAAAGAAAAAGCCCCGACTGACGGGGCTTATCTTTACTATATGTGGTGGTGATAGGTGGACTTGAACCACCGACCCCAGCATTATGAGTGCTGTGCTCTAACCAACTGAGCTATATCACCGGAAATCTGCAAGGCCAATCGTGCATAGCCCAAAAGAGGGCGGCATTCTCCAGATTTCGCCCCCTCCTGTCAATTACAGTCCACCAATTTGAGTTCGCTGTCCGGAAAATCCTTTTGCATGGCGTGTATCTTGCCAGAGGTCGCGGCATCCAAATCCTTGAACAAGAATACGGTGAATTTGAGTTTGCTCATACGTTCACCCACCTTAGCGCTGCGAACCCCCTTTTCGCGCAAAGTCGCAAAGAACCTCTGCGCTGCCTCTTCGGTTCTGAACACCCCCAGCGAGATCGTGTTCAACCACGCCCCCTCCTCCTGCACCACGAAATAGTCCTCGATACCGCGCTTCTTTAGTTGATCAATCTTTTTCTGCACTTCGGTGTGATTTTTCAATGGCGGGATGTAGACCCAAAATCCGCCCGCATGCTCGACGATACGCTGCGACGTCTTTTCGCCCAGTTTCAATGCGGCCAATCCCGCTTGCGCATCTGCCAAGCCGCGCCCAGAGAATTCGCCCCACTGCAAACACTGCTTGGTTGATTTTGGCACTGATGACAGCTCCGATGAAAGGATCGATGCCGGGGTGATCGAATTCGCCGAAGCCTGCGCCAAGGGATTCGCGGAGGTTGCTGAAGAAGTAAGCATCACTTCACTGTCGAGTTTGATCTTGTCTGTATTGAATTGGGGTTGCAAAACAGTCGCGTCGACATCTTGCGTCAACACGCCCCCCCACTGCATCGCCGCGAAGAACACGATGTTCGCCGCCAGCAGTAAACCCAGAACCCACTTCGTCATACGTCACTTTCCCCAATGATCTGCAAACCGTGCAAGACCAGATTATCTACATGATCGGCCCGCATGGACAGATGCGGCTTCACTTTCGCGGAAGCGCCGCCACTCAACACGCATCGCGCATTCACCTCTTTCGATTTCAATAATACAAACTGACTCTCGATTGCACCCAGTGTCGCCCTTAGCACCCCACTATGGATCGCATCAGCGGTATTCAACGGAAAATCTTTCAGCGAACCTTCTGTTGCTTCAAGCTGTGCCGTACTCGCCGCAAGACTATGTTGCATCATATGCAAGCCGGGCAGGATCAGCCCTCCCAAGAAATCACCTTGTGCTGACAGCGCATCCACCGTCGTTGCCGTACCGCAACTCACCACCAGACATGCGCCACGCACCTCATGCCAGGCGGCGATCAATGCCGCCCAGCGGTCGCTACCTAAACGTTGTGGTTGGTCATAACCGTTGCGCACACCACACTGCTCGGGTTTTGCGTTCACGAACTCCAAAGGACGCCCCCACGCTGCACAGAGCGCACGCACTCGCTCGCTCACCGCCTTGCCCGCCACATTGGAAACCAGGATGCGAGACGGCACAGGGATGTGCGCGAACTCTTGTTGCAATGAGATCGACTCTGCATTATCGAACGCGCCGATGTGCGCCCAATCCCCCCTCTGAACCAACGCCCATTTGATACGACTATTACCGATATCCAGCAATAACATCACGCCTTCCTCAAACTGATTTCGCCCGTATGGAACACCTGCTCACCTCTACCCGTCCGCATGTGCAAAGCGCCTTCCTCATCCACGCCCAGCACGATGCCTTCGACAAGCGAACCGTCTGGCATATGCACGACCGCAGCAGACTGCTGCAAACCATGATAGCTTTCCCATTCCCCGCGCAGCGGAGCGAACCCATGTAAAGCGAACGCTTGCAGCACCGACACCAGATGCTTCAACAGTACTGCAAACACCCGACTGCGCTCTTGCAAAGAGATGCCGCATGCTGCGAGGTCGCTTACTGGCTGATCGATCTGCTTGCGTGCGACGGCGGGCAAGGACAGATTCATCCCGACACCGATCACCACCGCGCTCGGGCCTAGCATATCGCCTTGTGCCTCCAACAAGATGCCGGCGAGTTTGCCATCGGGCAGCAACACATCGTTCGGCCATTTCAATCCTGCGTTATTCACGCCCAGCTCTCGCAAAGCGCGCACCATGGCGACCCCTATCGCCAAGCTCAAGCCGGATAACGCAGCCAGACCACGATCAAAACGCCACAGCAGAGAGAACGTCAGTGCATCGCCCAAACCCGAATACCAGCGTCGCCCCAAGCGGCCGCGTCCCGCGCTTTGC
This sequence comes from Gallionella sp., assembly GCA_029850565.1. GTDB lineage: Bacteria > Pseudomonadota > Gammaproteobacteria > Burkholderiales > Gallionellaceae > Sideroxyarcus. The sequence continues at coordinate 15,193 of JARCRR010000200.1, forward strand.
CACTCCACGGCCAGCACACTTCCGCCCGGTTCTCCCTGACTGGCTCGCTTCAGCAATACCGCATTGCTCGACTCCGCATGATCGGCGATCTCCAATCTCAAATGAGCGCGCGCCTCGCCCAGGTGTGCAGTTATCTTTTCAGCCTCTAACCAGTAGAGAGGCCGCGCCAATTGATAACCTCGACCTCGCACGCTGTGCAATTTCAGCCCATAACGATCAATGTCCTGCAGGGCGTTATGTACACTGGTGCGCGTCAACCCGAGATTACGCGCCATCTCCTCGCCGGAATGGAAATCACCGTCCGCCAGGAACTTAAGCAAGGCAAAAGTCAGCGGTTTTGGAGTTACTCGTTCAGTATGGCTCATGTTCTCATTGCGACAGATCGTTGCACGTGGACGCTCCGCCCTGTTCCAAGAAGAGCAATATCTCATCCCTGCGCTTGAAGGCATCTTGATAGCCAAGATCGATCAAGGCACGGCAATAGTGCTTCTCGAACAATAGATAGCTCACCAGGTTCGCGCCGCTACCTCGCATCACGCCCACCAGACGCAACAGAATCCTGATCGTCCAAGGCAGATTCGAGATATGGCGCTCCGCGACCTTTTCCAATGGCTGACTGGGTGTGATGACCAACGCTTCGACATGACTCAGACTCACTTTGCTGCGCAACTCTTCCGGAATCATGCTGATAGTGCGGTTGATACGGTGCAGTCTTTCCAGATCCACCTCCAGACCATCAATGAAGATACTGTCCAAGGCATGCCCGGCGATCTCTGCCAGCGACGGATAGTTGTCGATCTTGGCTCGCCGTTCATCTTCTTCAACCGCACCGTGCCCGACGCCAACCACCAACACCCGCTCCGCACCCAGATGCAGTGCGGAACTGATAGGCGCGATCTGGCGCATCGAACCGTCACCGAAGAACTCTCGATTCACATGCACCGCAGGAAACATGAAGGGAATCGCCGACGAGGCGAGCATATGTTGCGTGCTGATCTGTGTGGGTATGCCGACACGACGCGCACGTCTCCAAGGCTTTATCTCCGCAACACCTTGGTAGAAAGTCACCGAATGACCCGAGCCATAACCCGAGGCCGTCACACTCACCGCGTGCACCAGACCGTCATCAATGTTCTGCTGGATCAGCTCACAGGGCAGTATGCGTTCGAGGAAAGTGCGCATGGGACGATTATCCAGCAGAGACACCCGGTTGTATCGATTGCTGCCCAGCACACTGAGAAGCAGACCCATGATCCAACGACCGCTATTTGCCGCCACACCGATCACATCGGAACGGTATATCTCGCTGATGTGTGCATTGTTCCAGATGTTATACAGGTAGCGCACGCCCTTGCGGAAATGCCGCGCATTTACCGCCAGCGCCACCGCGTTCAGGGCGCCTGCCGAGGTGCCACACACCACATCGAAAGGTATGCGCGAACGATAGGGCATGAACTCGGCGATGGCCTTCAACACGCCGACCTGATAGGCCGCTCGTGCACCGCCTCCGGTAAGGATCAGTCCGATCTTTTGTTTTTGCATGGTGAATCTATATGGTCTGCGCGTTCACCGATTCCAGCGCATCTTGCAGGGTCTCCTCCGGCAATCCATTGAGCAGCTCCGACAGCATCTCGGCGGCATCCACCGCGTTCGGCTGGAGCCGCGAGGCATCCGCATTCGCCACCAACACCGCCGCCGCACCAACCACCTTGAGCAAGCGCACCCGCTCGGTCATCAACATTTCTATCTCTTTACTCAACAGTTCGATTTCTTGCTTGTTCATCATTCACTCCTTCACTATCTTGTCCCCACTCCGGCAACTGCCAGAGCGCTCATGTTCACAATACGGCGCGCAGTCGCGGTTGAAGTCAGTATATGTGCCGACTTGTTCGCACCCAACAGTATGCCACCGATAGTCACGCCGTCACCCGCTGTCATCTTCAACAGATTGTAGGCGATGTTGGCAGCATCCAGATTCGGCATCACCAACAGGTTGGCTTCACCTTTCAAACGCGAGGCAGGGAATATCTGCGCACACATCTCTGCCGACAGGGCCGCATCGCCGTGTATCTCGCCCTCCACTTCCAGCTCTGGCGCGCGCAGTTCAAGCAACTCGCGCGCACGCGCCATCTTGTGCGCCGAGGCATCGTCGTGGCTGCCGAAGTTGGAATGCGACAGCAAAGCAACTTTGGGCACAATACCGAAGTAACGTATCTCTTCTGCCGCCAGCAGGGTCATCTCGGCGATCTCCTCCGCCGTCGGATCGAGGTTCACATGCGTGTCGCATATGAACAGCGTGTGCTTGGGCAACAGCAGGATGTTCATCGCACCGTACACCTTGCCGCCGGGAAGATGACCGATGACCTCGTCGATGTAACGCAGGTGATACAGCGGCTGCGCCACCGTGCCGCACAACATCGCATCCGCCGCGCCCATGCGCAGCAACATGGCAGCGATGAGCGTGCTGCGGCGACGCATCTCGCGCTTCGCCACTTCCGGCGTCACGCCCTTGCGCGCCATCAGCCGGTGATACTCCATCCAATACTCTTTGTAACGTGCATCGCTATCCGGATTCACCAACTCGAAGTCCGCACCCGCGCGGATACGCAATCCCAACTTGGCGATGCGCGCCTCGATCACACTCGGCCTGCCGACCAGTATGGGCAACGCCAAGCCCTCGTCCACCACCGTCTGCACCGCATGCAACACGCGTTCGTCCTCACCCTCCGCATACACCAAGCGTTTCGGCTTCTTCTTCGCCAGAGCGAACACCGGCTTCATTAACATGCTGGAGTGATAGACAAAACTGGAAAGATGCTCGAGATAGCCCGCCATGTCGGCGATGGGGCGCGTCGCCACACCGCTATCCATCGCTGCTTTGGCCACTGCGGGTGCGACCTTGGAGATGAGTCGCGGATCGAACGGTTTGGGAATGAGATACTGCGGCCCGAAGCTCAGATTCTCTTCGCTATATACCGCCGCCACCTCTTCCGATTGCTCGGCCTCGGCCAGCTCCGCGATGGCATATACCGCCGCCTTCTTCATCGCCTCGTTGATGGTGGTCGCGCCCACATCCAGCGCACCGCGGAAGATGTAGGGGAAGCACAGTGCGTTGTTCACTTGGTTCGGATAGTCGGAGCGCCCGGTGGCGAGAATGGCATCGGGCCGTGCCTCTAGCGCCAGTTCTGGTTGTATCTCGGGGGTGGGATTCGCCAACGCAAAGATAAGCGGCGATTTCGCCATCTGTTTCACCATCGCAGGCGTGAGTACGTTGCCTGCCGACAGACCGAGGAACACATCCGCACCCGCGATTACCTCACCCAAGCCGCGCGCCTTGGTGTCCTTTGCATAGCGCACCTTGTTGTCGTCCATCTCCTCGGCACGCCCGGTGTACACCACGCCCTGGATGTCGGTAACGATGATGTTCTCCATGCGCACGCCCAAGGCGACCAACATATCCAGACAGGCCAGCGCCGCCGCGCCAGCCCCGCTCGCCACCAGTTTGATGTCTTCTATCTTTTTGCCGACGACCTTCAATCCGTTCAACAGTGCCGCACCCACGATGATGGACGTGCCGTGCTGATCATCATGGAAAACGGGGATACGCATGCGCTCGCGCAACTTGCGTTCGATGTAGAAACACTCGGGGGCTTTGATGTCTTCCAGATTGACGCCGCCGAAGGTGGGCTCCAGCGCGGCGATGATGTCCACCAGTTTGTCGGGATCGTTCTCGGCGATCTCGATATCGAACACATCGATGCCAGCGAACTTCTTGAACAACACCCCTTTGCCTTCCATCACCGGCTTCGCTGCCAGCGGCCCGATGTTGCCCAGCCCCAACACCGCAGTGCCGTTACTGATGACCGCCACCAGATTGCCGCGTGCCGTCATGTTGCGCACCTCGGCAGGGTCACTCACGATCAGCTCACAAGCCGCCGCCACCCCCGGCGAATAAGCCAGCGCGAGGTCGCGCGCCGTATGCAATGGCTTGCTCGCATTCACCGATATCTTGCCCGCCGGAGCTTGGCGGTGATACTGCAGTGCCGCTTCACGCAGTTGCTTATCCATCATTCCCTCATCGATCTTTGGGTGTGAATCGTGCGTCGATTATAGTCCAGCAAATTGCTATGACATACCTCATCCAACCACGTGCGTCTACGCGATGCTTCGCTAGGCCTTTGTCGCCGTCCTGCTTGCCCGGTGCTCCAACCCCAGCGTATCCAGCGTGCGGTCACGCACCTCGTGCAGCAAGGCCACGTTGTCATCCAGCGATTCGCCGTAAGAAGGGATCATCTCCTTCATCTTGCGTTTCCACTCAGCCGACTTCATGCGCTGCTTGTAGCAACGCTCGATGACTTCGATCATCGCCTGCACCGAGGTGGAAGCGCCCGGCGATGCCCCCAGCAAAGTCGCCAGCGTGCCGTCTTTGGAGGTGACGATCTCGGTACCGAACTCCAGCTTGCCGCCTTTGGTATCGCAGCCCTTGATGATCTGCACACGCTGCCCAGCCGCTGCCAACTCCCACTGATGCTCCGCCGCTTCCGCATAGAATTCGCGCAGGGTCGCCACGCGCTCCTTATGCGACTTGAAAGCCTCGCTCACCAGATAACGCGTGAGGTCCATGTTGTCGCGCGCTACCGACAGCATCGGTTTCAGATTGGCGGATTTCAGCGACGAGAACAGGTCGAGCACCGAGCCTTCCTTAAGGAACTTGGTGGTGATACTGGCGAACGGGCCGAACAGCAACACCGACTCGCCGCCGATGATGCGCGCATCCAGATGCGGCACCGACATCGGCGGCGCACCGACTGCGGCTCGACCATATACCTTGGTGGTGTGCTGGCGCACGATCTTCGGGTCGTGACAGATGAGCCACTGACCGCTGATGGGGAAGCCGCCATAGCCCGTCGCCTCCGGAATGCCGGACTTCTGCAACAACGGTAATGCGCCACCGCCCGCGCCAAGGAACACGAAACCCGCATCTATCGTCTTGGTCTTGTCGCTATGGTTGTCTTTCACGCGCACATGCCAGCGCCCATCGTCGTGCTGTTTCATGCTCGTGATGGTATGGCTCAACTTCAACTCGAAGTTATCCAGCTTCAATAATGCCTTCACCAGCTTGCGTGTCAGAAAACCGAAGTCGATGTCGGTACCGTGTTTCACCTGCGTCGCCGCGACTTTCTGTTTCGGGTCGCGTTGGCGCATCACCAGCGGCATCCACTTGTGCAACACCGCATGATCCTCGCTGTACTCCATCTCCTCGAACAGATGATGTGTATGCAACGCTTGGTAGCGTTTGCGCAGAAAGGCGACATCCGCCTCGCCCTGCACGAAGCTCTGGTGATACACGGGATTGATGAACTTCTCCGGTGTCGGCAACAGACCTTGGTCGACCAGATAAGTCCAAAACTGCAATGAGACTTCAAACGCGGCATTGATCTCCAGCGCGCGATCGATCTTGATGCTGCCGTCCGCCAACCCGGGTGTGTAGTTCAGTTCGCAATAACCCGCGTGTCCCGTGCCGGCGTTGTTCAACCCGTGCGAACTCTCGTTCGCCACCTTGGCCTGACGTTCCACCATCAGTATCTTCAGCGACGGATCGAGCTGCGCCAGCAACTTGCCCAGCGTCGCACTCATCACCCCCGCCCCGACCAACAACACATCTACTTTTTTGACTGACATCTTCCTGCCCTCTTCCTTCGACACCTTGATTCTACCTGTTCATCTCGGCAAGCATCTTCTCTAAGCGTTTGACCGAGACGATCACTGGCGTCTTCAATTCCTGCGCAAAAAGAGACACGCGCAACTCCTGCACCATCCACCCAAAGTCCGTCAGCCGCGCATCCACTTCACCCTGCTGCGCAGAGAGCTTGCGCCCCCATTGCTGCAACAGCGGATTCATCTGCGCCATATTCTGCGCATCACGTGCCGGATTCGCTTTCAATTTTTCCAATCGCACATTGATGGCCTTCAGATAGCGCGGCATGTGCTGCATACGCTCGTAAGGCGTGCGCCCCACCCACTCCTTACCCAGCAACCATTCGCACTGACTACGGATATCTTGCAACACCTGTGTATGCGCCTTGAACTGCGGCAAGGCTTTTTGCAACGCATGGTGATCCGCCAGCACCGCCGCCACCAAGCGCGCGATCTCCTGCGCCACCAGATTCAATCTTCCCTTGGCATCCTTGCACCGCTCGGTGAAAGCCTTCTCAGTCTCCGGCCACGGCTCGTTGAGCGAGCAACGATCGAAGGTCACCGCGATGATCTGCCGCTGCAAGTCCTGCTGCGAACCGAAAGGCAAGAACTGCATCGCCATCGCTTGCAGTCCCGGCAGGTTCTTCTCCAGATACTTCACCTGCTCTTTCAGCGCCAGCATGAACAAACGACGCAGACCGGCACGATGCACCGCCTGCGCTTCGTCGCGTGTGTCGAAACTCTGCAAACTCACCGCATCGCCCTCATCCACCAAGGCATTGAACACCGTGATGGTCTGGCCTGCACGTTGCTCGGTGCGGGTCGCTGGGAAATCACCAAAGCGCCATTCCGTGTAACGTTCGCCACTAGCCTTCGCCGGCACTACGGCTTGTTTAGCCACTGGCGAGGAAGTGACTATCGCCTGCTTGGGAGCCCACTCCCCCCGCAACGCCGCAAAATTCCGTGACATCCCCAACTGCCTGCCATGCTCATCCACCACGCGAAAGTTCATCAGCAGATGGGGCGGCAACTGCTCCAAGCGGAACGCATCCAGCGGCACCTCGATCTGTCTTTGCTCACGGATGAAGTGCGCCAAAGCTTGTAGCAACGGCGTATCGGATGGCTTCACCGTTCCCACAAAGAAGGTTGCGAATTCGGGCACCGGCACACAGTTTCGGCGCAATTTCTGCGGTAGCGACTTCACCAGCTGCGCCACCTTCTCCACCAGCACACCCGGCACCAGATATTCGC
>JARCRR010000201.1 GCA_029850565.1 Gallionella sp.
CACGCAGACCGAGATTGGCGCCAACTTGGTGTCGATGGCGGCGGCGGCAGTCAAATTGGCTGAGCGCATCTATCCCACCATCGCAGACCAACGCGTGTTGTTCATCGGTGCGGGCGAGATGATAGAACTCAATGCAGTACATTTCGCCGCGCGCAATCCAAAGCTGATTACTGTCGCCAACCGTACCCTGGAACGGGCGCAGACTTTGGCGCGCCGCATCAACGGCCATGCAGTCACGCTGAACGAGTTGCCGGAGCAATTGGCACAACACGACATCATCGTCACCTGCACCGCCAGCACCTTGCCGATCTTGGGCAAAGGTATGGTCGAACGGGCACTGAAAGCACGCAAGCATCGTCCGCTTTTCATCGTCGACTTGGCCGTCCCGCGCGATGTGGAAGCGGAAGTGGCGGAATTGAGCGACGTGTTTCTGTACACCGTGGATGATCTTTCCGAGGTGGTGCGCGATGGATTGGATGCGCGTCAGGGGGCGGTGAAAGAAGCGGAAGTCATCATCGATTCCGGTGTGAATGAATTCGTGCACTGGATGGAATCGCGCGGTGTCGTGCCCACCATCCGTGCCCTGCGCGATCACGCAGAACGTCAACGCCGCGGCGAGATGGAGAAAGCGCTGCGCGCACTGGCCAAAGGCGAGAATGCCGAAAAGGTGCTGGAGAACTTAAGCAGCGCGCTGACCAATAAATTCCTCCATGCGCCGACTCAGGCGTTGAACCAAGCGACCGCCACCGAACGCGAGGGCATGCTCGAAACCGTGCATCGCCTCTATCGTCTGCACGATACCGAATGAAACCCAGTATCGTCACCAAGCTCGCGCAGCTTGCCGAGCGTCTGGATGAAGTCACGCGCCTATTGAGTACCGAAGAAGCCACGCGCGATATGGAAGGCTTTCGCAAACTTAACCGCGAGCGCGCAGAGATCGAGCCTGTCGTCGAGCTTTACCATGCTTATCAATCTTGCGAAGCTGATATCGCCACCGCGCTGGAGATGGCAAGCGATCCCGACATGCGCGAGTTCGCTGATGCTGAAGTGAAAGCCGGACGTGAGCGTCTAGTCGTACTCGAAGCCGAATTGCAGAAACAGTTGTTGCCGAAAGATCCCAATGATGACCGCAACGTATTCCTCGAAGTGCGTGCAGGCACAGGCGGAGATGAGGCCGCGATCTTCGCAGGCGACATCTTTCGCATGTATATGCGTTTTGCCGAGCGCAGGCGCTGGCAGGTCGAGATCATCTCGGAGAGTCTTGGCGAGATGGGCGGCTACAAGGAAGTCATCGCACGCATTATTGGTCAAGGCGCGTATTCAGTTTTGAAATTCGAATCCGGTGCCCATCGTGTGCAGCGTGTTCCCGCCACTGAGACGCAAGGTCGTATCCACACCTCTGCCTGTACCGTGGCCATCTTGCCGGAGGCGGATGAAGTGGGTGAGGTCGAACTCAATCCCGCCGATCTGCGCATCGACACCTTCCGTGCATCCGGTGCGGGCGGTCAGCATATCAACAAGACCGATTCTGCTGTGCGTATCACCCATCTACCTACTGGTACGGTCGTGGAGTGTCAGGACGGGCGTTCGCAACACCAGAACAAGGCACAGGCGCTGCGTGTGCTGGCGGCGCGTATCAAAGACAAACAAGAGCAAGAAGCGCACAGCAAGATCGCTGCGGAGCGCAAGTCACTGGTGGGTAGCGGTGACCGCTCCGAACGTATACGTACCTACAACTTCCCGCAAGGTCGCGTTACTGACCATCGTATCAATCTCACGCTGTACAAGATGGATCACATCATGGACGGCGACATCAGCGAACTCACCAACGCGCTGATGGCCGAATATCAAGCCGAGCTATTGGCCGCGCTGGCGCAAGAAGGTTGATGCCGTGCCTAGCATCGCCGACATACTGCGCGAAGCAGCACGTAGTATCAGCAACACGCTTGCCCTCGACCTGACGACCTCGCGCATCGAAGTCCAATGTCTGTTGCAGCATGTACTCGACGTGCAACGAGCGTATCTGCTGGCCCACCCCGAACAGCTACTCAATGAAGCGCAACGAAGCACATTCGATGTTTTGTTGCAGCGCCGTATGCGCGGTGAGCCCATTGCGCATCTGTTGGGTGAGCGAGAGTTCTTAGGGTTGAACTTCAAGGTCACGCCCGCGACATTGATCCCGCGCCCGGAGACGGAGTTGCTCGTCGAGTTGGCGTTACAACGACTGCCGCAAGGTGTAGCAAGTCACGTATTGGATCTGGGAACGGGTAGTGGTGCGATCGCGTTATCTATCGCCGACAGTAGGCGAGATGCCGAAGTGGTGGCGGTCGATGCATCGAAAGAGGCTTTGGCTGTCGCAATTGATAATGCACAAAAACTCCATGCCGAAAATACCCGTTTCATTCACAGCGATTGGTTCTCTGCGCTTGGCGATGAACGTTTCGATCTAATTGTTTCTAACCCGCCCTACATTGCCACAGATGATGTTCACCTTACGCAGGGCGATGTGCGTTTCGAACCATTATCGGCCCTGGTTTCAGGGATGGATGGGTTGGACGACATTCGCCGCATCATCCAAGAGGCACCGAGCTTTCTTGCTTCAAATGGATGGCTGTTGTTGGAGCACGGTTACGACCAAGCCGAAGCGGTGCGAGCTTTGTTAAAGAGAAGCGGGTTCGTGGGTGTCTTTTCTGAAAAAGATCTGGCGGGCATAGAGCGGGTCAGTGGCGGGGAAATTGGCTGATAGACTAAATAATCAGCAAGTTAGCTCCTGCAGGTATAGGTGGATATAGAAAAGATATAGGCCGATATATAGGCCGTTTGGCATATATGCAAAGCGAAATCAGACTCCTACAATTCGCCTCGAGTTGTGAGCTTTGAGTTGTAACCAACTCGATCTTTCATACTCTCCTCCTATTCTGGGCCATCGCAAGGTGGCCCATTTTTTTGCCCGGAGATTAGGCGGAGAGTAATTTGCGCGCGCGTGCGATAGCCGCTTCCACTTGTTGCGGTGCAGTGCCGCCCGTGTGGTTGCGTGCGGCGAGAGAACCTTCCAGCGTGAGCACGCCGTAGATATCATTCGTGATGAGTTTTGAGAACTGCTGCAACTCTTCCAGTTTAAGCTCTGCCAGATCGACTTTGCGTTGTTCGGCAAAACGTACTGCCAATGCAACAGCTTCATGCGCATCGCGGAACGGTAAGCCCTTCTTCACCAGATAGTCAGCCAAATCGGTGGCCGTCGCATAGCCCTGCAACGCCGCGCTACGCATCGCGTCCAGCTTCACCGTGATGCCGCGCATCATGTCGGCGTAGATGCGCAAGGTCATGGTCAGCGTATCCACGGTGTCGAACAGCGGTTCTTTGTCTTCCTGATTGTCCTTGTTGTAAGCCAGTGGCTGACCCTTCATCAACGTCAGTAGCGCGACCAGATTTCCGTTCACGCGCCCCGTCTTGCCACGCACCAGTTCCGGCACGTCGGGGTTCTTCTTCTGCGGCATGATGGACGAGCCGGTGCAGAAGCGATCGGCGATGTCGATGAAGCCGAAGCGCGGACTCATCCACAGGATCAACTCTTCCGACAGGCGCGATAGGTGCGTCATAGTCAGTGCTGCGGCCGCGGTGAATTCGATGGCGAAGTCGCGGTCGGACACGGCGTCCAATGAGTTTTGGCATACCGCCTCGAAGCCCAATATCTCGGCCACCATCTCGCGTTTGATCGGATAGCTGGTTCCAGCCAGAGCAGCCGCGCCCAGCGGCAGACGGTTCACGCGACGACGCGCATCGCCGAAGCGTTCCACATCGCGCTGGCACATCTCGAAGTAAGCCATCAGGTGATGAGCGAAGCTCACCGGCTGAGCTACTTGCAGATGGGTGAATCCGGGCATGATGGTATGCGTGTGCGGTTGTGCCAAGTCGAGCAACGAGGTTTGCAAGGCTTTGAGCAAGGTGATGATGTCGTCGATGGAGCTGCGCAGATACAGGCGGATGTCGGTCGCCACTTGGTCATTGCGTGAACGCCCCGTATGCAGGCGCTTACCTGCGTCCCCGACCAGCGTGGTCAGACGTTTCTCGATGTTCAGATGCACGTCCTCCAGATCGAGCTGCCACACGAAATCACCGTTGATGACCTCGTTCTCGATCTGCGCCAGACCGCGTTGGATATCGCTCAAATCCTGTGCGCTGATGATGCCGCAGTGGGCCAGCATCTGCGCGTGTGCCAAAGAACCCCGGATGTCGAACAGCGCCAGGCGCTTATCGAAATCCACCGAAGCGGTGTAGCGCTTCACCAGTTCTGCCACGGGCTCGTTGAAACGTCCCGACCATGTTTGATTGTCTTGCATCGTAGCCATGTCTTGTCCAGAATGAGTGCCAATCCCTACCTACAATTCCACGCGGATGCGTGACGTTTGTTTCTTCTCCCGCCGGGGGGAGGTTGGGAAGGGGGATAGCCTGTAGTATTCACACTATGAAACGGATGAGCAGTATAAATCAAATCATTACGCCCACGTTGCTGCCCAACTTCCGCAATCTGGGGACTGTGCTGCGCACCATCCTGCTGGTGAACGCCATTGCGCTGTTCGTGGCGCTGACTCAAGCCGATACCTTTTCCGATCTTTTGCAACAATTACTCTACGGTTCGGCTCTGTTGCAACCTGTGTTGCTCGCATCCTTACTCTTGTTGTATGCCCTGAATCCGCTGTTCGCCAAGCTCGCCTACTGGCAAAGCACAACGGCCATCGTGGGACTCATCGCACTGGTCACGTTCGGGCTGGACATCATGGGCGGCGAGTTGTTCGCTTCGCAAAACGATATCGGTGCGTTCCGCTACATCCGCCACATGCTGGAAAGTGCCATCGTCATCCTGCTGTTGTTGAGCTACTTCCGCTGGCGCGCATTGGCACTCTCTCCCGCCAAACATGCCGCGCGGCTGCAAGCCCTGCAAGCTCGCATACGCCCCCACTTCCTGTTCAACAGCATCAATGCCGTGCTCGCCATTGTGCGCGCCGATCCCAAGCGGGCCGAGACCGCGCTGGAAGATATGTCCGACCTGTTCCGCATGGCGATGAGCGAACCGCACGAGTTGGTCGAGCTGAGCAAAGAGATCGAACTGGCGCGCCAATATTTAGCATTGGAGCAGCTACGCCTGGGCGAGCGTCTGCAAGTGCAGTGGAACACCGACAAGATGCCGGCCGATGCGCTCATCCCACCGCTGGTGTTGCAGCCCTTGCTGGAGAACGCGGTGTATCACGGCATCGAACCGTTGACCGACGGCGGCATCATCGAGGTCAGAATCTATCGCGAGGGGAGCGAGTTACACCTGCAAGTGGGCAATCCCATCTCTGCGACCGGCCTGGCGCACAACAAAGGTCACAAGATGGCGCTCTCCAACATCCGCGAGCGGCTGTCGTTGCTATTCGATGTCGAAGCGGATTACCAAGTGGAGCAGGGCGCGGACTACTACAGCGTGCATATCCTCATCCCCTACGTGACGGAGGTGTCATGAGCAACGATGCGATTATCCTACCGCTCAGTGTTTTCATCGTCGATGACGAAGCGCCTGCACGCAATCGCTTGAAAGATCTGCTGGCTGATTGTGATGCGCAGCTCTCTTTGCATGTGGTGGGCGAGGCGAGTAACGGCCAAGAAGCGTTAGATAAGCTCGCCGAGGTGCATGCAGAAGTCGTGTTGATGGATATCCGCATGCCGCAGATGACCGGCATTGAACTGGCGCGCCATCTGAACAAACTCGAACAACCGCCCGTCATCATCTTCACCACCGCCTACGATTCCTACGCCATCCAAGCCTTCGAACAACGTGCCATCGACTACCTGCTCAAACCTATCCGGCTTGGTCGCCTGTTCGAGGCATTGTCGCGCGCGCGCGATGCCGTGCCCATTCGCACCGAAGTGCTGCAAGAACTCATGCCCGAAGCTCGCACTCATCTTTCGGTGCACGAGCGCGGCAAAGTCATCCTCGTGCCCATCGAAGATGTGTTGTATCTGCGTGCCGAGATGAAATACGTCACTGTGCGCACGGTAGAGCGCGAATACCTGATCGAGGAATCACTCACCGCGATGGAGCGCGAGTTCGCTGCACGTTTTGTGCGCATCCATCGCAGTTGTCTGGTGGCAAAAGCGGCCATCGCCGGATTCGAAAAGGGCGGTGACGAGGGCGAGAGTGGCTGGTTGGTCAAGCTCAAAGGAATAGGCGAAACGCTTCCCGTTAGTCGACGGCAATGGGCGGGCGTGAAGAGTCTAGGATAAGTAGTATCTCATTTGTCTGCGCAAGAGTTTTTGTGCGCCAATCTACCTGAATATATAGACCTCCCATCACAAACAACTTTAGCTTGTTTGTGCAATCCATTGCTTTTTAAGCACATTTGTTTTGCGTTAACTTCCATCGCTAACTCCTTGTACCGTAAAGAAAATTCCTGATTTCTTGCTTGACCCACCCATATATTTTCAATATAGTGGGAACTAGTGGTGATAAGTGGGAATAAATGGGGGTTCAAAGGGGTTCTATGTTCCAAGGGGCGACGCAGTTCAACATTGATGGCAAAGGCAGATTGACGATTCCGACGCGGTATCGCGACATGCTGTTGGCACATTGCGCGGGTCAGTTGGTGCTGACTGCCGATGCCGATGGCTGTCTGTTGATGTATCCGCAACCCGAGTGGCAACCCATCCGCGAGAAGCTGATGCAGCTCTCCGCGTTCAATCCAAAGATCCGCGCTTTGCAGCGCTTCCTCGTTGGTCACGCCGAAGATGTGGTGATGGATGCCGCCGGTCGCGTACTCATCTCGGCTACCCTGCGCGATTACGCCAAACTGGACAAGCGCGTGATGCTGGTGGGTCAAGGTAATAAATTCGAATTGTGGGACGAAGCGCGTTGGCAAGCGCAGTACGAAAAGATGACAACGTTCTCGACGGACAACTTGCCGCCTGAGTTGGAGGGCTTCACGTTGTGAGCCAGAGTCTGGTTCACGCGACCGTCTTATTGAATGAAGCTGTTGATGTCTTGCAGGTGAAGCCTGATGGCGTCTATGTGGATGGCACTTTCGGGCGCGGCGGACACAGTCGCTTGATATTGAGCAAGCTCGGTGCATCTGGTCGTTTGATCGCATTCGATAAAGACCCGATGGCAATTGCTTCGGGGCAGGCGGTACAAGATGCGCGGTTTCACATGGTGCATAGCGGCTTCGAGCATCTGAGCGAAAAGTTGCGCGAGTTGGGTGTGGGCAAGGTGGATGGAGTGTTGCTGGACTTGGGTGTGTCGTCACCGCAGTTGGACGATGCGCGGCGTGGTTTCAGTTTCCGTTTCGATGCGCCGCTGGATATGCGCATGGATACCAGTTGCGGACAGACAGCAGCGGAATGGTTGGCGGTAGCGGACGAAGGCGAACTGACGGAGGTGATACGTGATTACGGCGAAGAACGGTTTGCTAGGCAGGTTGCAAGGGCGATTGTTGCTGCGCGCCAAGAGCGAGCAATCGACACAACGAAACAGCTCGCCGATATTGTTGGGAAGACGGTACATACCCGCGAACCCGGCAAGAATCCGGCTACGCGCACCTTTCAAGCTATACGGATTCATATCAACCGCGAACTCGAAGAGCTCGAGAGTGTGCTGCCGCAGTGTGTCAATCATCTGAAGACGGGCGGACGCATGTCGGTAATCAGTTTCCACTCGCTGGAAGACCGCATGGTGAAGCAGTTCATGCGTGACATGGCGCAGGGCGACAAGCTGCCAAAGGGATTGCCAATTAGGGCGGCGGATGTGCCGCAGGGCAAGGTGAAGTTGGTGGGCAAGCCGATCTATGCATCGGCGGAGGAAGTGGCGGCGAACCCGCGTGCACGCAGTGCGGTGTTGCGAGTGGCGGAAAGGTTGGGAGAGTTGGATGGCTAGGTTCAACGCCTTCCTTCTCTTTGTGACTATCGCTTGCGCGTTAGGTGTTG